>NZ_JBBMFJ010000022.1:0-65750 GCF_040096075.1 Ventrimonas faecis | reverse complement strand
AATGGGATTTTTGCCTGCAAGCCCATGTTTTCATACGGTCAGCGCAGTGAATGCGCAGACCTACTGAACAGTTACCATAGTCCAATACCATTTATATCAACGCACCCTGCTTTTGCAATTCCTCCCGTACCTTCTCTGCGCAGGGCGTCTGGCCCAGCCTTGCCCGCAATGCCGCAGCCACTCCGGCCGCATGCCCGGTAGCAAAGCAGGTTCCCATGACTCTTACGGCCGCAAAGGCTGTATCATCTGCCCAGATCATTCTTCCGGCTCCATACAGATTTTCCAATGTTTCTGACTGCAATGCCCCCAGAGGAATATCAAACCAGCTGCCTTCCTTTACTGCCAGGTAAGTAGCCATCTCTGTCATGTTCCTGTGAATCTCCGGTTTCCAGCCGCCGCGGGCAATCCCATCTGCCCGTTTGTGTCCGGAAAGCACATCCTCACCCGTCAGCTGCGTCCGGCCCACCAGCTTTCTGGTCTCCCGAAATCCGATGGAAGGTCCGATCATAACCAGTTCGCTGTGCTCCATGCCAGGCATGTAGCGTTTCAATGCCAATGCGTAACTCACAGCCTGCTCTCTCAGCTCCTGTTCCATTCTGGTAAGCTCCCGGGCAAATAAGCCTTCCGGCATCACACTCGGGATCAGGGCACAGACCATCTGGGATCCCTCCAGCGTCAGCAGGAATCCGCTCTCCCTTGGAAGATGTTTCATACCGGCATTTCTGGCCTGGTCCACCGCGCGCTTCACAGCCCTGGGAGACATATCTTTTGTAATGTCAACTCCGCTTAGCCGGAACGGAAGGGAAGCTGCCTGAACCTGTCCATGCTCATCGCCCCACGAAAACCTGGCTCCGGCCAGGCGCACCAGGTTCGCATCCCCCGATGCATCCACGAATGCCTTCGCCCTTATCGTAAACATTCCCTCATCATCCGCACAGGTCAATGCGCAGATCCGGTCCTTCTCTGTCTGCGCGCCAATGACCAGACTATGGAGAAGCAGATCCGCCTGCAGCTTCTGCAAAAGATGATCCAGCGCGCATTTTAAATATTCCGGCTGAAAAGAAATGTTCCAGTTACCAGAAGCAGACAAACGATTCTGCGCCGGAGCTCCAAGCTTTTCCAATTCCTCCAGGACCAGGTTTCCGGCACCTTCTACTACCCGGACCGGATTTTTCCCGCAGGTTGTAAAGCCGCAGAAAGCTCCGACACCGGAATGGGTTGCCTCCCCGCCCAGATAGGCATTCCGTTCTATCAGAACAACTCTGGCTCCCGTCATGACTGCTCCGGCTGCCGCTGCGCATCCGGCAGTACCTCCGCCCACCACCGCCACATCATACTGTTCCAATCGTTCCATTCTACTATCCGCCATTCCTATTCGCTGAAATACCGCTCCTGCACTTCCTTTACCGGCATCTCCTGACCGGTGTACAGGCGGAAAGCCTCGGCACCCTGCCACAGAAGCATACCGATTCCCGGAATAACTTTACATCCGGCTTCCTTTGCTTCCTTTAACAGCTTTGTTTCCCGCGGATTGTATACAATATCGGAAACCACCAGTTCCGGTCTCATCATGCTTACATCCGGGATCACACTCTGGTCATCCATCGGTTTCATGCCTACTTTTGTGGCGTTGCAGAACAAATCTGCGTTCGTCAGCTCCCGACGCAGCGCTTCTGCATCCTCCAGGTCAAAAATCTCTGCCTGGCACTCCGGCACATGTTCCCGGATTTTACGCACCGTCTCCTCACCGTTTGCGAAACGTGGGGAAGATTTCCGCGCAAAGATCGCAATTTTCTTCGCTCCACCCAGGGCTGCCGCGATCTGAATGGCAGTACCAGCGCCGCCGGTTCCCGCAATCACCAGTTTCTTCCCGTGAATATCAAATCCGTGCTCCAGACAGTTGCGGATCCAGCCTGTTCCATCGGTGATATGTCCCACCAGTTTTCCATCTTCATTTACAATGGTGTTGATGGCCCCCGTCAGCTGCGCCGCTTTGGAAAGCTCATCACAGCAGGAAGCTGCCACGGTTTTTCCCGGCATGGTAATGTTGCAGCCGCGGAAGTTCATCATCTTTAACGCCTCAATGGCCTTTTTGGTATCTTCTTCTTTAATGTCAAAGGCCAGATAGCGGTAGTCCAGTCCCAGCTTCTCAAAGCTGTAATTGTACATAGCCGGTGAGCCGGAATGGGCTACCGGACTTCCGATCAGGCATAACAGTCTTGTATGTCCACTGATTTCCATAGTCATTCTCCTTCTTAATTATAAATGATTCTATATCCTTACATAACCAGTACCAGCACCGTGATGATACAACAGATGCTGATCAGGGCCGATATCGAATTGAGCGCGCTGGACAGTCCAAAATCCTCTCCCAGATCTGCCGTAAATGCCGGCACGGCGGAAGAAATTGGGCTGAACACCAGAAAAGCCAGGGCCTGGCGATATTCCAGTTCCAGCGGCAGCAGATTGAAAAATGCCACAGCCAGAATCAGTGCAACTCCATAGCGGACCACAAGAATCCGGGCCATAACGCCAATCTGTTCCCGGCTGCCAGACAGATGAAACCCGACTCCCAGCATCAGCATGGCAAGAAACGGGTTCGCATTTCCCAGAATCCCGGCAAAGGAAAGTACCGGATCCGGGAGACCAATGTGAAGCAGATTCAGCACGGTCATCAGTATGTAAGTATCAAACGGCACCGAGCGTACCAGCGTAGAAGCAATGCGCTTAAAGGAGGACGATGGCTCTCCTCCACCCTTGATCATAGACGCAACGCTGTAAGAACCACCCAGACAGACAAAGGAGTTTCCTGTATCAAACAGACTGGTAGCCAGCATTCCGGCCGGTCCGAGAAAACTCTGCACAAAAGGCATGGTAAAGGTTCCGATATTATAGCCGGAAACGTTCAGGACCTCAAACGCTCGTTTTTCTTTGGATGCATGCAGGTTCAGGATGTACAGAATACCCATATACAACGCTCCTCCGCCAAATCCAAGCAGGCAGATTGCCAGCATGGAGGGCTGGATTTCCCTTCCGGCCACACTGGTGATAATCGATGCCGGCAGTGTGATCTTCAGCACGATCTTAGACAACACATGAAAATCGTCTTCTTTAAAAAAGCCAATCCGGCGCAGCAGATGCCCCAGAATAATTACCATAATAAAGCAGGCGGCCCTCATCAGTATTGGTCCCACAGTAACTCATCCTCCCTCTCTTTCACTCTCTTGCACTCGTTCTCGCGACTCGCGTCACTCGATTGCCTCGTCGTTCGCCTTAAGCCTGCAAGCACGCTTTCGGCTCTCTTGCACTCGTTCTCGCGACTTGCGTCGCTCGATTGCCTCGTCGTTCGCCGCAACCGTGCAAGCACGCTTTCGGCTCTCTTGCACTCGTTCTCGCGACTTGCGTCGCTCGATTGCCTCGTCGTTCGCCGCAACCGTGCAAGCACGCTTTCGGCTCTCTTGCACTCGTTACATTGTGCATCAGATTTTCCGGGATGGCAAGTGGTTTTCCAGATTTCTTTCCTTTTTCCCATTCGGACAGTCCGATCTTTCATTCATATTTCGTTCACAATTCATTCAAAAACCTTTTACAGATTCAACACGATTTCTTCACGATTTCTTCCTATACTGTAACCATAAACAACAGGAACGAAAGAGTTGTTTATAAAACGCTTAAAAGATTTTTTTCATAATACTCGAGCTGATAACGCAGGTTATCAGCTCTCCTCCCTTTTTAACAATGAAAGCAGGTGCTATTTCCCGGCACCTGCTTTTTCGTTTCGTAACTGTTCAGTACCTTCACAGTCACGAGCAAAAATCCATTAAAAATTGCCTGCGGCAATGGGATTTTTGCTTGCCAGCTCATGTTTTCTTACGGTCAGCGCAGCAAGTGCGCAGACCTATTGAACAGTTACTCGTTTTCTATTATTCTGTTTTCCAAAACCTATCTCACGCAGATATAAACCAGATACCCCGCATACATGGCAAGCATCACCAGGCCCTCTGCCCGGCTGAGGCGAAGCTTGCTGCGGCATAAAAACCAGGTAATCACGCTGGCCGCGATCAGACAGATGGTATCAATCACCGCAAACTCCGTCACCGCAATGGGATGGACTGCCGCGGATGTGGCAAGCACCATGAGAATGTTAAAGATGTTGGAACCGATGACATTGCCAAGGGCCAGACCATTTTCCCCTTTCCGGGATGCAACCACGGAAGTCACCAGCTCCGGCAGAGAGGTTCCAAGAGCAACCACAGTCAACCCCACAAGAGTCTGGGAAAGGCCAAAGGACAGGGCAATGGCTTTCGCGCTGTCCACCACCAGATTGCCGCCCCAGACAATGGCCGCCATGCCGCCAAAAATATAAACCACACTGCGCAGAGGAGAAAGCACGCGGATATCATCATCTTCCTCCGTCCGGTTCGCCAGAGCGTCCCGGATTGTCAGACCAAGAAATCCGGCAAACAGCACCAGCAGAAAAATGGCCTCCGGCCTGCTGATAAAATGATCCCGGAAGATCATCAGAAGCAGGGCCACTGCCACACCAACAGACGCGGCGTAATCCCACCGCAGCTGCACCACAAAGGGCCGGACCACACCGCAGCATCCCAAAACCACCAGCAGGTTAAACAGATTGGAGCCGATCACATTGCCCACTGCAATCTCATTGCTGCCGGCCAGAGAAGCCGTCGTGCTGACCGCCAGCTCCGGTGCGCTGGTTCCAAAGGCCACAATGGTGAGTCCAATGATGATGCTTGGCACCCGCAGCGCCCGCGCAATGGAAGAGCTCGCCTCCACAAAATAATCTGCTCCCTTGATCAAAAGCACAAAGCCGACAACCAGCCAGACGTACATCAGCATAATTTTTCTCCTCGCCTACAATGGGGACTGTATTCACAATAGCGTTTATTCCTAAATGAAATACAGTATAGGTGGTTTTGCTGTACTTGTCAAGGCGGTGCCGGCTCTGGAAAAGTGCTTATTGTCAAACTTTTATGCTTCCTCTCCTTCGCTTTCCTTCGGAAGGATCGTGTTCAGGAAGATGGAAAGGATGGTGGTAACCACAACGGAGGATCCGCCAAAGATGGTTACAAACCACTGCGGGAACAGCTGCAGGCATCCCTCTGCCTGGGTAATACCAGAGCCAAGGGCCACGGAAACACCCACGATCATCATGGTCCGGCTGGTAAATCCTGCCTTCTGGATCAGCTTGATGCCGGTCATGGCAATCATGGAGAATACCGAAATGGTTGCTCCGCCCAGAACGCAGGATGGAATCGTGGTCAGCACGGAAGCTGCTTTCGGGATAAATCCCGCAATCAGGATGAATACGGCCGCAGCACCCAGAACGTAACGGTTGATGACTCTGGTCAGAATGACAATGCCCACATTCTGGCTGAAGGTTGCGGTCGGAAGTCCGCCAAAGAACGCTCCGATCACACTGCAGAGACCATTTCCCACAATACCGCCGCTGATTTCCTGCTCCGACGGATCACGGTCCATACCGCCGCATGTGGTGGATGTCAGGTCACCGATGGCTTCCACGGCCTCAATGATGCACATAATGGTCATGGCCGCAATGGCGCTCGGCACAAATTTAATGCCGAACTGCCCCACCGGCGGAAGCTGGAACCAGGAAGCAGCTGCCACATTGTCAAAGGAAACCATGCCCAGAACCAGTGCCAGAATATATCCGGCGATCATACCAATGCGGATAGCCGGAGTCACGCAACCCACGATCATGGCTACCACATGCTGGAATGCCAGCGGAAGCAGTTCCCCGGCTCTCGGTACTCCGTCAAATTCTGTTACTTTTGCGTATTTTTTATTCGATTCCATAGTGTCTGATTCCTCTTTTCTTCACGGTCATAACATGTTATGAAGCCTAGTTTAACACTTTACTGTTATGAAAACTATGGAAAAGAATGCCAAATAGATGGTAGTTTTTTGTTGAATTCATACATTTTTTTAGGTCGCATGACTGATTTTATGTTAGCCTGCATAATTTATTTTTAGTATTGTATTTATTTCTCTTCGTCAGCAATTTCCGTCCGTGGAAACCTCACATGTTCTGCCAGCAGCCATAGCGACAGAAGATTTGGATATGCCATCAGTCCATTTACCAGATCCGATACGATCCAGACCAGCTCCAGACGGCAGACGCACCCCAGCCAGACTGCCAGAAGGTAGAGAACGGTATACAGATATTCTATATCTGCCCCGGGGCACAAGTGCTCCGCCAGGTAGGAAAACATCTGTCTTCCTATATAGTACCAGGCTATGATAGTAGCAAAAGCAAACACTGCCATACTGCCAGATACCAGAATCCCGCCGAAGCTGCCCAGAATTTTTGTGAAACAAAAGGAAGTAAGGGCAGCACCATCCAGACCAGGCGCCCCTCCCACGCACAAAATTACCAGTGCCGTCAGCGTGCAGATCACATTGGTATCAAAGAACACCTCGAACATGGCCCACATGCCCTGCTCCTCCGGCCCAGTATCCTCTGCCGCCCCGTGAAGTACCGCCAGCGTCCCAAGTCCCGCCTCATTGGAAAACACGCCCCGGGCCAGCCCAAAGCGCACGTTCCGTGAAAAAAGAAATCCGGCGATTCCACCGCCTGCGGCTCCGGGTGTCCAGGCTTCTTTTACAATCTGCAACAGCACCGCCGGAATACGGCGGCGGCACACTGCAAGCACCCACACGGAGAACAGGAAATAAATCCCTGCAGACAGCGGCACAAACCAGGAAGCCATCCGGGAAATGCGCCGGATTCCACCCCACACCACCGCCGCCGTCAGGGCTGTGACCAGAGCCGCCACAATTTCTGTTTTCATGCCGGCTTCATAGCGGAGTGTTTCACTGACCGCATTCGCCTGCACCATGCTGCCCATCCCCAAAGAAGCCAGTACCGCAAACAGCGCGTAAATCAGTCCCATGCTCCGGCAGCCCAGCCCGCGCTCCATAGACACCATAGGACCACACTGCCATGCTCCGTCCGGCCCGCGATAACGGTACTTCTGCCCCAGGCTGGTCTCCGCGTAAGCCGTAGCCATGCCGATGAGGGCGGAAATCCAAAGCCAGAACACAGCACCGGGGCCGCCTGCAGTCAGAGCCGTTGCCACGCCGACAATGTTGCCGGTGCCAATGGTGGCCGCCAGGGCGGTGCAGGAGGTCTGGAACGAAGAAACCGAACCGTTCCCCAAACTTCCCACCGTTTTTTTCCACCAGTACGGCAGTTTCCGGATCTGAAATCCACCGGATTTCACGGTAAAGAACAGTCCTGTCCCCAAAAACAAAAACATCGTCCATGGCCCCCAGACGATTTCGTGTAACATCTGCATAGTCTGCTGCATGGTTATCCCCGGATATCAGATTTTCTATTCAGCTTATGCACACGACAGCCTTTATTTGTCACCAAAAGTGCTCCGTCCCCTCGAATTTTTGCATATAATATGCTATAATCCAGCTACGGGAACCGATGTTTTCAGGTTCCATTACATCGTGGATGCTCTATTCAGAGCTTCCTCAGAAAACGAGGTGGCTTTATGCCCGGATTTACGACACACTATATCTTAGGAATGAAGGCCTACAACGACCTTCCCAACAATCAGTTAAAATACATCATTGCCAAATACCGCTGGCTCTACCAGCTTGGCTTGCAGGGACCGGATATATTCTTCTACAACATCCCCATCCTGCGCCACCGGGACTACCGCAACGTAGGCTCCTATATGCATGAGCATCACATTCAGGACTTCTTTGTCTGTTACCTGCGTCATTTGAGTGAAATCAAATCCCGGCAGCAGAGAGAAGAGGGACTGGCTTACTTCTGCGGCTACTTAAACCACTATATCGGGGACTCCATCTGCCATCCTTACGTGTACGGGCGCATCGGCTACGATGCCAAAGCGCCAAACAGCCAGGCCCACGGCCGCCACGCTGCCCTGGAAAATGACATCGATGCGATCCTCCTCTGGAAGTACAAGCACAAAAAACCGTCCCAGTTCAATCAGGCCGCCACCATCTGTTTAAACGGCATGGAGACCCAGTTCATCTCCCGGTTCCTGGCTGAATGCATCAACGAGGCTTACTATCCCATCACCTACAGTAACAACTTTCAGGTGACCCCGGCCATGATCCACCGCTCCATCCTGGCTCTGCGCTTCGGCTGCCGGACCCTGGCAGACCCAAAAGGATCCAAACGCAACAAAATTGCCTTCGTGGAAAAACTGGTTCTGAAAAAGCCGGTGGCATCGCAGAAGCTGGTCACGGATGAGATCAATAACCCGCGGGAAGTATTAAACATCGATCATGATATCTGGTGCAATCCCTGGGACCGCAGGCTTGCCTCCAAATCCTCCTTCCCGGATCTGTTTCGCCAGTGCCTGCACAAGAGCAGCAATGTCTACGCCATCATCAATTCCTATCTGACCGGCGAACTGCCAACTGACAGAAAAGAAATGGACCGGCTGCTGGATGAACTGGGCAGCTACTCCTATCACAGCGGACTTTTTGTTCCGGATTAATCACTTTAAGAACAAAACAGCGCCGATACGGAATCTTTTTGTTCCATACCGGCGCTGTTTTTCTATATGCGGATTTTACTGTTCCGGATAATCTTTTCCGAACCAGGTGGCAATGATGCCATACGGTGTTTTCGGAGTTACCAGAGAAACTACCACCATAATGACGGTGGAAAGAAGTGTTGCCATAACTGCCGCGTTCATTCCAAGAGATAACGGGAGGATGCCCTTATCAATCAGAAGGAACAGTGCAATGCCGCTGATGATTCCGGCTACTGCGCCGTACTCATTGGCCGGTTTCCAGAACAGGCCTAACAGCAGTACATGGAAGAAGGCTACGGTCATACCACCACTTGCGTAGGTAATCAGGGAAGCCAGAAGTTCCGGCGGATCACATGCAAACAGGAATACAATGATTGCAACTACGATGATGCTGCACATATTCAGCTTCTTAACGGTCTCCGGTTTTGCATTCGGATTAATGAGTTTGCTGTATACATCACTTACAAAAGTACCTGCAAGGGAAACTACCATTCCGCCTACGGAAGACTGAACCGCGCCGCACACACCGGCAAGAACCAGTCCTGCTGCCCACGGCGGCATTGCCGTAACAGCCAGAGTCGGAATTCCAAGATCCGGGGTTGCAAGAGTTCCCTCCGGAAAGAGGTACTTAATCGTAAAGCAAAGTCCATTTAAGCCTAACAGCCAGATTGCCACAACCACAGTTCCGACCTTGATTGCCTGATGCAGGGTGCGGGAATCTTTATACGTCAGTGCCGTCATGGTAACATGCGGCAGGGTAAAGGTAGCCATGCCCCAGAGGAACGCAAAGGAGAATACCATTCCGACGCCCTTCACCGGCATGAACCACTCTGGTTGCTGCTCAATCAGCGCCTGAATCGTTCCGGTATAGCTGAGACCAGTACTGCGGATTCCCATGAAGAACAGGATGATAACAGATACCGTCATGACAATACCCTGAATGACAATTGCTGTTGCTACGCCCTTGATACCACCCGTAACAGCCGCAATGATTACCAGAACGGTAAAGATTGCCAGTCCAATACGGTAATCCTGTCCGGTCAGGATCTGGAAAATACGTCCGCCGCCCGTGATGGTGGAAACCGCAAAGGCTCCCAGGAAGAACAGTACAACAAAGCTGCATAAAAAGCCAACCAGCTTGTTCTTATTATAGCGGTGCATCAAAAGTTCCACAAAGGTCTGGGAATTAGTTCTGCGGGCTACAATACCCACACGTTTACCGATCAGTCCCAGTACCATGAAGTTGGAACACATGGACCAGAAACAGCACACCATCCAGATAGCGCCGAAGGTATAAGTAAAGCCCGGCACTCCCATGAACACACCTGCTCCCGCAACGCCTGCGGAAACCATCATGGCAGTCATCAGAATACCACCGTCACGTCCTCCGGTATAAAACTTACTGATATAGTCTCCCTTTCCTTCTTTCATAGCCCGCCGGGAATAAAGACTATACCCCAGCAGCAGGATCGTATAAATTGCAAACACAACTACAATCGTAGTTCTTGTACTACTCGATATTTCCATAAAAGCCTGCCCCCTTTCTCCCTGGCATTATTTCTTCTCTCTTGGTTTTACAGTTCCATGCTCCGTGATATCCATATCCCGATAAACAAATGTGGTAATCAGGATTACGGCAACTACCATGCCGATCAGAAGGCAGATCTGGCAGAAAATCCAGAGCGGGAAGCCAAAGACATACGTATAATGCTGCGGATCAGGTCCATTCACCATGTACAGGTTCAGGATCATCAGAACGGTAAATACACAGAAGGTCCCGATGGTAACCCAGAATTCCTTTGCGGTCTGTACAAAGCGCTCATCCGGCTCAATCTCAGAAAACTCATAATCACGACTCTTCGGATCTATTTCTCTTTTCTCCATATGTAATCCCCTCTGCCAATATGGCTTTTATTTTCCATTAAATTCCGGTGCTCTCTTCTCAGTAAATGCTGCGATTGCTTCCTTGAAATCATGAGAATACATCATGTTATCCATGAAACTGTTCTGTTCTACCATGAACTGGTCATACAGGCGGGCATCCAGGTTGCGGCAGAAGTTCTGCTTGAAGATGCTGACTGCGCGGTAGCAGGATGCGGCCATCTCATGGGCAAATTTATCTGCCTCATCCCAAACCTCTGCCTTCGGAACAACCTTCATAACAGTGCCGTACTGATACAGCTCCTCTGCCGTAACCGGATTGCCGGTAAATGCCATCCATTTTGCCTTATGTAACGGAACGATCATGCGGGCAAATACGCCTGCTGCCGGGATACCGAGTTTTACTTCCGGAATTCCGAACTTCACGCCCTCGCCTGCGATAATAAAGTCACTGGCTGCCGCGATACACATGCCTGCGCCCATTGCCGCGCCCTGAACCGCGCAGATAACCGGCTTCTTGCAATCCCACACGGCACCAGCTGCCTTGCCGCAGCACTCTGCGGAGTAGTTTGCCTTGGTGCGGGAATCAAAGGAATCAAATGCGCTGATATCATTTCCGCCGCAGAAGATCTTTCCATTGGCACGAACCACAACAACCGCAACATCATCACGCTCGCCCAGTTCCAGAAGGGTATTTGCAAACTCTACATACATCTCGTTTACAAATGCGTTTGCCGGTCCTCTGTTTAAGGTTACATAAGCAATTTTATCTTTTACTTCCATTAAAATATCTGACATATCTCTTCCCTCCGTTTTTTATGATTGTTGTGTTCAGCCTTCCATAATTGCCTTTAAGCCACCCCAGTCTTCCTGGAACAATGCTGCATCCATTTCCTTTAAATTCGGGGAAATGATCGGCTTGAAATCCATATTTGCCAGAATGTCTTTCTCCAGGTCAATGCCAGGCGCGATTTCTGTAAGCATCAGGCCATCTTTTGTCAGTTCAAATACACCACGCTCCGTGATATACATAACTTCCTGGCCGGATTCTACTGCATAATCACCACTGAAGGTTACCTGTCCAACTTTGGATACGAACTTGCGGAACTTACCTTCATTTACAATGTGGATCTTTCCGTCTTTTACTTCGGTCTGCAGCTTGCCTGCCATAAAGGCGCCACAGAAAATAACTTTCTTTGTCGGCTGTGTGATATCGATGAATCCGCCCGGGCCGTTAAAGCGAGGGCCAAATTTGCTGACATTGACATTTCCGCGTTCATCGGTCTCCGCGAGTCCAAGGAACGCAGCTCCAAGTCCGCCGCCACAATACCAGGTGAACTGTACATCTTCATCCAGGAAGCACTCCGGATTCCAGCAGTTTCCGAATGCTTTTCCGGTAATGGCAACGCCGCCAACGGTTCCGGACTCACTGGTTAAAGTAACATATTTCCCACACTTTTCCTCGTTTACAACAGACGCAATATTCTGTGGGATACCGATACCAAGATTGATGCTGGTTCCTGCCTTTAACTCCATAGCCGCACGGCGGGCAATCACTTTCGCTTCCGTTAACGGCAGTTTCGGAAATTCGGCCAGATCTGCCTTTACATTTCCTGCCATAGCCGGATTGTAAGCAGATGCCTCATTCTGCTGATGGGTATGAATATCTTCATTGATCACAACATAGTCGATAAAGATTCCCGGAACATGAACGGTTCTCGGATGGATGGTTCCTGCCGCAGCCTTATATTTTGCCTGTGCGATAACAATGCCGCCGCACTGCTTCACTGCCATTGCCAGGGAGAGGGCTTCACTGTTGATACTCTCCTCCTCGAAGGTCAGGTTTCCATGGGTATCTACGGTGGTTCCGCGGATCAGTCCCACATTCAGCACCGGCTTCGGATAGAACAGATACTCTTCGCCCTCAAAATCAATCACCTTACAGATATCTTCCTTGGATACCTGATTTACCTTGCTGCCCTCCAGACGCGGGTCCGCATAGGTTTTCAGTCCGATTTTGGTCATCAAGCCCGGACGGCCAATTGCGATCTCATGATACATATGAAGGATATTTCCCATTGGCCAGCAATACGCTTCAATCTTATTTGTATTACACAGTTCCATGATTTTCGGGGATGCTCCTAAAAATCCTCCGTTCCAGCGTTTCAGCATTCCCTCATGTGCCCAGTGATCCCAGCCGTATTCGGTGATCGGGTTGTTTCCCTGGTGCGCGCCATAGAAAAGCGTCAGATTTTTTGGTTCTCCGGTTTCCAGAAATCTGGCTTCCGTGGAGCGAATTACATCCTCACAAAGTCCCATCAGTGCCATTCCTGCGGAAGCAACGGTATCATCGCTTTTAATCAATTCTGCTGCTTCCTTTGCTGTAACAAATCCTTTCACTTCCACTCCTCCTTCGTTATTTTTTTATCATTTATCATAATTATACAAAATTTCGCAAAAATTTATATGGATTTTCTGTTTCTTTTCCCGGAATCCCAGTTCCATTTTCCGTGCATTTATACTGCAAAACTAGCAGTTTTTTTGACAAAATAGCAGTTTTGTGGTACATTATATACAGTGTTTATGGAAGGATGGGCTTTATGGCAGAAAATTTACTTAACTACGAATGGCAGGCGCTCTCGCAGCTTATCTACCGCATGAACCGCTGCAAAGACTATACAGAATTTTCCAGAACAATTCTTGAACAGATTCAAGGTATCATTCCCTTTTCCCAGGGTCTTGTGTTTAAAGCATCCAGAACAAACAGCAGTATTACCTTAAGCAATGCCGCTATCGTTCCCCAAACTCCGGAATTGCAATATTATGTTGATAAATATATGACCGGATCCTACTCTCCGCGCTGGACTTCCTATTTAAACAGTCCCTGGAGCAGCGTATTCCGTTATTCCAATATCACCCCGGACAACACCTGGACTAATACTCCAATTTATACAGATATTTTAAAGCCACAGGATCTGTACTACGCAATCTATATGACCTTTGTCCATCGCGACCAGCCACTTGGCGCCATTGCCATCTGGCGGAAAAAAGGACAGGAGGACTTCAGTGACCGGGAACTGTTTATGCTGGAAATGCTGAAGATCCATATCGAGCTGAAGCTGTTCTATCTTTTAAACTTTGAAGTAACGCCAAAGACCTTTTCCGCATATTCCAAACGTTCCAATCTGACTCAGTTCGCAGAGGAAAAGGGGCTTACCAAACGGGAACTGGAGATTCTTCAGCTGATGAACAATGGAAAAAACGGACCTGATATCTGTGAGCAGCTTTACATCAGCGATTCCACGCTGAGAAAACATGTCCATAACATTTACCAGAAGCTGGGCGTCAAAAACCGTGTTCAGCTTCTGCAGTCGCTCAAAAGAATATAACAAAAAATGGAGACCGGCGATCCTTATCGGATCACCTGGTCTCCATCTTTCATGCAGTAATGCTTTTCTACACCCAGTTCTTTCATCCACGCCTTGGTCTCTGGTGTGGTATATTTTCCATCCTCGTTGTCCCACAGCCACTGGGGTGTCGGCCACAGGCAGATTTTCGGGCTGACTGCCTCGTAAAACTCTTTCGTTACGGCATGCTGTCCATGGTGTGCCATCTGTACGATGTCGGCTTTTAAATCTTCCTTCGCCACCGTTTCCAGCACATGATTTCCGCCGTCCACCTGCAGATCGCCGGTGAACAGAATCGTGACACCGTTTACCAGCATCTGGTATACCATGCTGGCATCATTTCCGTCCCGCTCGCCCACATGGTTATCATCCGGCTCATAGCGGTCGTTTAATACGGTAATGCACACATCATCCACCAGAATCTCATCGCCCTTTTTCACCGGGCATGCCTCATCCTTCGGAAGTCCTGCCAGCGCGGTGAGAATGGCATCCGCGGTTCCCAGATCGCCAAGCTCATGGGTCTTGTACCAGTCCAGGGAAGCAAAATCATAGTAAATATGATCGATGGTGATACCGGTGTCCTCCCCGTCGGCCTCACTCTGCAGGATGTTTAAGAGCGCTCCCACATGGTCGGTGTGAGCATGGGTCAGAAACCAGGCTGATACATGGCCGCCGCGCTTTTTGATCTGCTCTTTTAAGTAGTCGGCATCATCCCACCAACCGCCGTCCACTACGATCAGGCTGCCTTTCTTCGTCTCCAGAAGGAAGGACATCATCTGGGCCTTCGTCTGTCCGGCCAGCATGGTCAGCTCCGCTCCGCCAAGGATCGGCTCCGTCTGAGCCGCGATTTCTTCCGCGGTCTTTCCCTGGGTTTCCAGCTCTTTTACCTTCTCGCCTTCCGTCACCAGTTCCACATTTTCATAGGTTCCGGTACTTCCGGTCTGCTCCGTTTTATGGGCGGATTCCGACGCATCCGCGCCCCTTGCCCGTACTGCCCGCTTAACCGCAAACACGCAGCCAAAGGTAAGGAGCAGCACCAGCAATACGCCCAGGATCACAAACCACATATTCCTGTGTCGCCGGTAACTGCGGTATCTTCTGGATGCGGCACGGTCAATGGACATCTCCATCTGCCATCCGATCTTCCGGCTGCCGCTTCTTCTAAATCTGTGTCTTCTGCCAAATCTTCTCATAGAATCCCCTTGCTTTTTCCGCAATGCGGTGATATTATGTTCAATATAATTCGATTTTAAGTTTTTTTGAACAGGAGGCTATTATGAAACATTACACTGACCAAGCTGCTGCCGGGCAGACATCTCTGCTCCACCAGATCGACTGGTTCACCACACTGGTTCCCTTCTTATGTATCCTGGCGCTCTGTGCCTGGTTTGTCATAAGTCCGGAAAGCTCCACAAACACCATCAGCGCCATCCGTAATTTCCTGGGCGATGAGATGGGAAGCTATTATCTCATCATCGGTCTGGGTGTGTTTGTCTGCTCCCTCTATATCGCGTTTTCCCGGTTCGGAAAGATCCGCCTGGGCGATACCGACAAACCGCTGTACTCCGGCTTCCAGTGGGGCTCCATGATTTTCACTGCCGGCCTGGCTGCCGACATCCTGTTCTATTCCTGCTGTGAGTGGATCCTGTACGCTTCGGACCCGCACACCGCCGAGATGGGGGCCCTGCATGACTGGGCTGCCACTTATCCCCTGTTCCACTGGGGACCGATCCCCTGGGGCTTTTACCTGGTGCTGTCCGCGGCTTTCGGCTTCATGCTTCATGTCCGCAAACGGACACGTCAGAAATACTCCGAAGCCTGCCGCCCGGTTCTTGGAAATAAAGTAGACGGTCTGGCTGGAAAGCTCATCGACCTGATCGCGGTCTTCGCGCTCCTGGCCGGAACTGCCACCACATTCTCCCTGGCAACCCCGCTCCTGGCGGGCGCCATCAGCACGGTGACCGGCATCCCGCAGAGCACCGGACTCACCCTGGTGATCCTCATTGTGGTCTGCGCCATTTATACCTTCAGCGTGTACTTCGGCATGAAGGGCGTTCAGCTCTCCGCTGCCACCTGCACCTGGCTGTTCTTCGGCCTGCTGGCCTATGTCTTCTTCTTTGGCGGCCAGACCCGCTTCATCATTGAAGAAGGCATAACTGCTCTGGGCAACTTAACCCAGAATTTTATCGGCCTGGCCACCTGGACCGATTCCCTCAGAACCTCCTCCTTCCCGCAGACCTGGACCATTTTCTACTGGGCCTACTGGATGGTATGGTGTGTGGCCGTGCCGTTTTTCATCGGCTCCATCAGCAAAGGACGCACCCTGCGCCAGGTCATTCTGGGCGGCTATGTATTCGGTCTCTCCGGAACCTTTACTTCCTTTATTATTATGGGAAACTACGGTCTCGGCCTGCAGATGCATGGAAAGCTGGATGTGCTCTCCACCTACGCTGCAGACGGCAACCTGTATCATGCCATCCTGGATATTCTCGGACAGCTCCCGCTTTCCAAAGCCGTGCTTGTCCTGCTGGTGCTGTCCATGATCACCTTCTACTCCACGTCCTTTGACTCCATCACCATGGTGGCCTCCACCTACACTTACAAGGAGTTAAAGAGCGATGAAGAGCCGCACCGGAACGTCAAGCTGTTCTGGGCTATTTTCCTGATCCTGCTGCCACTGGCGCTGATCTTCTCAGAAAACTCCATGTCCAACCTGCAGACCGTATCCATCATCGCGGCCTTCCCGGTGGGGATCATCATGCTGCTGATCATCACCTCGTTTTTTAAGGACGCAGACGCGTATCTGCAGGAGCAGGCGCACAATTCAAAATCCTGATTCCAGGCAGTGCAAAATTCCACCCGACACATAGTATCCGCCGGGCATTCCGCCTGCTTTTCACAGAAATATATCCGCCGGATTTGTACGACTCCGGCGGATTTTTCTGGTCAATTTTTCTGCACTATTCTTACACAGACTTCTTCTCCACATTCTGTGTCTCTTCCACGATATAAATCGGCCGGTCCTTCAGCTCGCTGAACAGAATCGCGATATACTCTCCGATAATACCCACGATCAGAAACAGGATTGCGAACATAAAGCAGTTTAAGATCACGATGGTGGCGTAACCGCTGGGCGCGCCCTGGCGGGTGAACAGCGTGTAGATCATTACCGCCACTCCCAAAAGTCCCGCAAAGGCTCCGGCGTAAATGCCAAGCTTCAGCGGCAGGTTGGAAAAACACATGATGGTGTTCATGGAAAAAGCCAGCAGCTTGCGGATGCTGTACTTGCTTTCCCCTGCGACCCGGTCGTGAGCCTCATAGGTAATGGTGGTCTTCTGGAATCCAATGCTCTGCACATACCCCCGCAGGAAACGCACCTTCTCCCGGTAATTCTTCCGCAGCACCTCGGCTGCTTCCCTGGATACCGCAAAAAAGTCCGACGCGTTTGGCTCAAACTTTACCTCCGAAAGGGTGTTGATGACCCAGTAAAATCCAGCGGAGGTGATGTTCTTGATCAGCCCTGCGGACTTATTCTTCGTCCGCACCATGCTGATGACCCCGCATCCCTCCTCAAATTTCCGCACGATTTCCGGCAGACATTCCGGCGGATGCTGCAGATCCGCGTCCATACAGACGATGCCGTCTCCATCCGCATAGTCAATGCCCGCGATCATGGCTGCCTCGTGACCAAAGTTGCGGGAGAAGGATACCACCTTCACTTTCTCATCCCGGGCTGCATACTCTCTTAAAATGGAAAGACTGTCATCCCGGCTTCCATCGTTGACGAACAACAGCTCGTAGTCCCAGGGAAGAATCTCCAGGATCAGCTTCGTTGTCTCGTAAAACATGGGCAGTGCCTGTTCTTCGTTGTATACCGATACCACTACCGATAATTTCTTTTCCATCATGCTTCCTCGTCAAATACCTGAATGTCTATTGTGGAATGGGCCGGTACCCGCTCGGCCTCCGGCGGCAGCTTCATGTAGTCGCCGTATACCCAGGTCAGAACCTCATGGGCATGCTTTGAAGCCATCAGTGTCTCGCCCTCAAATTCAATGTCGGTAATCTCTTCGCACCATTCCTTCTGAATGGTCACATACAGATAATCCGGCTGGTAGTTGCTGTAATAGCACAGACTGCTGCGGCCATGCTTATCCTTCAGCGCTGCAGCATGCTGCATTTTAAAAATCAGTTTCATCGGGATCAGCTTTCCGACTGCGGAACCGCCTCCCACCGCCAGCTTGTGGAACAGGCTGTACTTGGAGAAATCCAGATGATACCGGTGTCCCATAGCCAGAAGGTAAATGCTCTTGTGGAGCAGCCGGGTAAATTCTGCTGCCGCCTTGTTTTCCGGAAGCTCGTCGATGATAAACAGATCTACCCACAGGTGATTTAATTTGCCCTCGTAATACTGCACCTCCGGGGAATCCTCATGGCGGCGGCTATTCTTGTAAATGACCCGGGCCGTAAAATCGAAAAACGCTTTTCCGCCCTGGAAATCCTCCGGCATCAAAAGCTCCATCGTATCCGGCAGTTCCCGTTTTACTACCTTTAAGAATGCCTCGTAATTGTTGCGGGTAAACGCGATATCCACGTCATCATCCCACGGGATAAAGCCTTTGTGACGGACAGCCCCAAGCAGGGTGCCGCCGTCCAGCATATATTTAATCTTATATTTTCTGCAGATCCGGTCGATCTCTTTTAATATTTTTAAATTAATCTCATGAACCTTTGTTAAATCGTACTGCACTGTCCGACCTCTTTTCCGGCTGGCCTCCACATGGCGGAAGGCTGCCTGATCCTGTATCTGTCATCCGCGCATCCTGCCTGCGGCTGGTGCGGAAACTACTGGTTGATGGCTTCGCGGATCGTTGCTGCCATGTAATCGATCATCTCATCGCTCATGCCCGGATAAACACCTACCCAGAAGGTATCCTGCATGATGCGGTCGGTGTTGGTTAACTCGCCCACCACACGGTAGCCGCGCTTCTCTGCCCGCATCTGGTCAAAGCACGGGTGCTTGGTCAGATTTCCGGCAAACAGCATACGGGTCTGTACGCCCTTCTTCTCCACGTACTGAACCACCGCATTGCGGTCCACGCCTTCCTTGCAGGTGATAAGGAAACCAAACCAGCTCGGTCTGGAGTTCTCACACGGCTCCGGCAGGATTAGCTTGTCAGTGGTATCTGCCAGTGCTGCTTTCAGACGGTCAAAGTTGTGGCGTCTGCGCTCCACAAATCCCGGGAACTTGTCAAGCTGCGCACATCCGATGGACGCCTGCAGGTCGGTAGCCTTTAAGTTATAACCGAAATGAGAGTATACATATTTGTGGTCATAGCCCAGCGGCAGCTCGCCGTACTGACGGTCGAAGCGGTGTCCGCACAGGTTGTCCCGGCCGGACGGGCAGACACAGTCGCGTCCCCAGTCGCGGAAGGAGCGGATGATCTTGTTGAGCAGCGGGTTGTCGGTATAAACAGCGCCGCCCTCGCCCATGGTCATATGGTGCGGCGGGTAGAAGCTGGAGGTTCCGATATCACCTACTGTTCCGGTAAATTTTTTCACACCGTCAATGGTGTAACGGCTTCCAAGAGCATCACAGTTGTCCTCGATGAGCCACAGGTTATGGCGGTCACAGAAGTCCTTCACGGCCTTTAAGTCAAACGGGTTGCCCAGAGTGTGCGCAATCATCACGGCTTTCGTCTTCTCAGAGTAAGCCTCCTCCAGTTTCGTCACATCAATGTTGTACTGCGGAATGGTCACATCCACAAACACCGGAACTGCGCCGTACTGAATGGCCGGGGTTACGGTCGTCGGGAAACCGGCTGCCACGGTGATGATCTCATCCCCCGGCTTCACCTGACGCTCCTTTAAGAGCGGGGAAGTCAGGGTCATGAAAGCCACCAGGTTCGCGGAGGAACCGGAGTTTACCAGAGCGCAGTAACGCACATCCAGATACTCTGCCAGCTTCTCCTCAAACTCATCGGTGTAGCGGCCGGAGGTCAGCCAGAACTCCAGAGCGCTGTCCACCAGATTCACCATCTCCGCTTCATCGTACACGCGGGACGCATACGGAATGCGGTCACCCGGTTCGTATTTCTTCTTATTGTTAATATGATAGGTTCTGCAGTAATCCGCTACCAGGTCAAGGATTTCCTGGCGTGCCTGCTCCTGTGTTTTTTCCATATTATTACTCTCTCCTATATCTTGTTGACAGATTTCCGTTCCGGATCTCTAAGGTTTCCCCGAATCTCATCTGCTCTCTCTTAGTATTGCTGAATCTGCTGATCCATGACCTTTCTCATATCCTCCCCAGCCAGGTACGCCTTCGACCAGACAATGGTCTTCTCAATCGCATCCTGAATATGCCAGTGGGGCTTCCAGCCAAAGGTCTTCTTGATCTTCGAGCAGTCCAGCTTTAAGAAGTTTGCCTCATGGGGGCCTCCGTCATGCTGGTTCACCCAGGAAGCGCCATCGCCCCAGAGATCACAGAACAGCGTTACCAGCTCGCCGGTAGTCACGCAGTCGCACTCATCCGGTCCCACGTTATAATATCCCTGGTACGCCAGATCCTCATACTGCTTCTGGGCAATCTCCAGATAGGCAAACAGCGGCTCCAGCACATGCTGGAACGGTCTTGTGGAATACGGATTTCGCACCACAATCTCTTTGCCGGCCTCCATGGCGCGAACGCAGTCCGGGATAATGCGGTCGTTTGCAAAGTCACCGCCGCCAATGACATTACCCGCCCGGGCAGTGGAAATCGCGCAGTGTCCGTCCGCGAAGAAGGACTTCTGATAGCTGTGGGTCACCAGCTCGGAGCAGGATTTGCTGTTGGAATACGGGTCATAGCCATCCAGCGGATCGCATTCGCGGTAGCCGTATTCCCACTCCCGGTTCTCGTACACTTTATCGGTGGTCACATTCAAAAAGGATTTCACGGAAGGAGTCAGGCGCACGCACTCCAGCACGTTCACCGTTCCCAGCACGTTGGTCTCATAGGTGTAGACCGGATCCTTGTAGGAATCCCGCACAATGGGCTGTGCTGCCAGATGCAGCACGATTTCCGGCTGTACCCGGTCAAAGACTTCCTTCAGATGTTTCAGATCCCGGACATCCCCGATCACACTGTCCATCGTATCTGCCAGTCCGGCAATGGAAAACAGAGCCGGATTGGTTGGGGCCTCGGCTGCGTAACCGGTCACCTGTGCGCCTGCCAAAGTCAGGATCCGGCACAGCCAGGAACCTTTAAAACCCGTATGTCCGGTCACCAGGACTTTCTTTCCCTGATAAAATTCCCTGCATGTATTCAAATCATACTTCATTGTATTCTCTCCCTGCTGCCACTCTCTATTCGTTCCAGATCTTCCAGGGCGCATTTCCGGACTGCCACAGCTTCTCTAAGAGCTGCATCTCGCGCTGGGTGTCCATGCACTGCCAGAAACCATCGTGGTAGAAGGACATCAGCTGTCCCTCTGCAGCCAGACGGGTCATCGGCTCCTGCTCGAACACGGTAGTGTCGTCCTTCAAATAGGAAAAGACTTCCGGATTCAGCACCATAAAACCGCCGTTAATGATGGCACCGTCGGACGCTGCCTTCTCGCGGAAGGAGCGGATGGTATTGTCCGGGCCAATGTCCAGCACGCCCTTCTGCTGGTCGATGCTGACGGTCGTGATGGTAGCCGTTTTTCCATGGGACTTGTGGAACTCCAGCAGTCCCTTTAAGTCTACATTGCAGACTCCGTCGCCGTAGGTCAGCATGAACGGCTCGTCGCCAATATACGGCTGGATGCGCTTTACGCGGCCGCCGGTCATAGTGTTTAATCCGGTATCCACCAGCGTCACCTTCCACGGCTCCGCATAGTTGTTGTGAACCTCCATCTTGTTGTTGGCCAGGTCAAAGGTCACATCGGAGGTATGCAGGAAATAATCTGCAAAAAACTCCTTTACCACATACTGCTTATAGCCCAGGCAGATCACAAAATCATGAAATCCAAATTCGGAATAATATTTCATGATGTGCCACAGGATCGGTCTTCCGCCAATCTCAATCATTGGCTTCGGCTTTAAATGGCTCTCTTCACTGATCCGGGTTCCCAGACCACCTGCCAGAATTACAACCTTCATCTTCTTTCCTCCGTATGGTATCATTTACATTTCAGTCCGCTGTCATCTTCAGAAGCACGGCCAGCCGTGTCACGCCACGCTTCTCCAGCGCGTTCGGCACATAGAAATTGCTCTCAAACCGCAGGGTCACCGGCTGATACGGATCCACCTGAATCGTGCATTCCTCATTCTGCTCTGTAAAGTTAATATATTCCTTCGGCTCGCCGTCCACATACACGGTCAGCCACTGGTCGTCCGTGAGATCCCTCGGATAGTGAAAGCTTAAATGGATTTCTCCGGTGCTTCCGGCCATCACCTGAACAGACGCGCGCTCATCTAACCAGCCATCATCGTAGAAGCCGTAGATCGGACGGCATTTAAACATGGATGCCGCATGAGTGATATCCTGGAAGCGGTTATTCTCCGGGTCCTCCTGGATCACCAGCATGTCATCGGTGATAAGGCCAATGTCCCGCAGATCCTTAATGTGAACCACCTTCACACAGTCCTCACGGTTCAGCCGGTCAAATACCCGGAAGAATTCGGCCTGAGTGAAATCGTCCATCTCAAATTTATCCCCTACAATGTAGATGGTCTTTCCAAAAATTCCCACACCGTACTGTCCGTAGGTTTCCTCTGCCAGCGCGTTATAGTGTTCCTGGTCTGCCCAGTAGTAGAGGTTCGGGAACAGGCCCCGGTAATAATGCTCCACCGGAAGCATGAACAGCACGTACAGGGTAAACAGGCTTAAATACGGAAGCGCCTGAACCCAGCGGCCCCGCTTAGCCATCTGCTCAGTGAGACTGCCGTACATCCAGGAGAGGAATAACAGCGCTGCCGCCAGGGAAACATAGACCCAGCGCATCTCCACGCGGATGGTCACGCTGGAGCAGACAATGCAGGCTCCGATAAATGCCACAAACAGGAATGCCTTCTGTAAATAAGGCACCATTTTCTTACCTTTATGAAGCACCCGGATAATAAAAGCAATCACCAGCATCGCGATCATCAGGTCTGCCAGGGCAATGAGAATGGTCACCCACAGCGGCGCTTCCCGGAAGTTCTGTCCGTTTAAATGCTCCGGCCCGGCGTTAATGCCGAAGATGTAGGCAATCTGGCTTAACACAAAGTGCAGCACTGAATTTACAGACAAGGTATCTGCCACATCCGTTCCACCGGTTCCCGGCGGGGAGATGGTTCCGATAAAAATGAACCGCAGAAGCTGGATCAGGGCAAATCCCACCGTCGGAGCCGCCCACAGCTTCCAGCTCTTTGACATTTTAAAGAGCAGGGAAAAATAAAACAGCGGAAGCAGCACCATGTAACGCTCATGCACCAGGCAGACACAGAAATAAAGCACTGCCGCCAGATAAAACTCCCGGTTCGCAGCCGTCTCATCCGTTTCTCCCAGATACTCTAACAGGAAATAGAGAATCCCCAGCGCCATCCACATGGCCATGGTCTCCATCAGGCCCAGGGCCTGACCGATCTGGTAATAGGACATGCGGGACATTAAAAACATGACCGCGCACAAAATCCCCACATACGCAGAATGGCTGAACCGTTTTGCCATGCGGTACAGGTTGTACGCAAGACAGGAGTTCAGCACAATGTTAAAGGGCACATACCAGTTTACATGGGTGCCGAATAGTTTCATTTCTGTCCATGCCACCAGATTGTAGAGGGCACGGAAACGGGTTCCGCCGCTGGTAAACACCGCCGCGAAAAACGGGTTATCGTTAAAACAGAACCACTGGTAGAGATCATCCATGTAAAGGCCCTTGATCTCCATATGGCGGTTGATCACAAACGCGAACGCAGTCAGCAGGATCAGGGCCAGGGCTTCCGTCTTCCAGACGTCCGCGCGCTTTGTCCACTGATACTGCATGGCCTCCGCCTTCTGCTTTCCGCTAAATTCCATCTTTTCCATAATTATACTCCAAATTATTTCGTAACTGTTCAGTACCCTCACAGTTACATTATTTCTCATAAGCCGAATATGCCTTGCGGTAAAAATGCATCAGCACTTTCACCACCGGCTTCGGCCAGATTTTCCCATACATGGCTGTCTCATCTTCCACGCGCTGGTGATTTTCGATGCAGGCCTTTGTGGTGGCCCCGTCGTGGATCCGGTAGCGGATCAGCGGACGCTCCACACAGATAAACCGTCCCGGACGGTTCGCCAGCTTCCACATGGTGTCCCAGTCCAGCGCGAATTTGTAGGGCGAGTCAAACAGCGGCGCGCCAAGGGCCTCTTTATCATAGGTACAGGAAGGACAGATGATGGGGTTGCCAAACACCAGAGCCGCCTTTTTCACAAAGGTCCGGTCTGCCAGTCCATGCAGGCGAAGCGGCAGACGCAGGATCATCTTGATAAACTGGATCAGCCCCGGTCTCTGCAGCGTTTCCCCTTTTAAGATTGCGCAGTCTGTAGTGAACACCGTGGTGTCCGGGTATCGTTCCCAGCACCGCTGTACCTCGGCCGCGTAATCCCGGTGGTAACAGTCATCCTGATGGGCAATGGTCACCAGACGGGTGTCCGCCTTTCCGTAAGCGAAGTTCCAGTCATCCTGAATGTCGCTCTTTCCATCCCGCACATACAGTGGAATATCATGGATTTTTGCCATAGCTTCCAGAAACGGACTTGGTGTGGAGGTGCAGAGAATAATCTTTGACTTCACAGACTGCCGTTTCAGGGAATGGATGCAGGCATCCAGATAGGGCGAATCCTTATAGGCACAGATCGCAAAAGTATGACTGGTCATGGCCGCTTGTCTCCTTCCTGTTTCATTCGTGTTTTGCTTATGCTCCCTGCCGTCTGCAGGGTCAGCACCTTTCCTATTCTTCGAAGAATGCCTCTTCTAACATCAGGCACAGCGCATGATAAATCGGAAGATGCAGTTCCTGAATCTTAAAGGTCTCCGTCTCCGGGACGATGATGGCCACATCTGCCCGCTTTCCAAGCAGACCGCCATCCTTTCCGGTCAGACCAATGACGCTTAAGCCTTTCGCTTTCGCGACGGTCACCGCATAATCCACATTTTTCGAGTTTCCGGAGGTCGATATCCCCAGGAATACATCCTCTTTGTCCCCATACCCACAGACCTGCTGGGCAAAGATCATGTCCGCGTCCACATCATTGGCAAAAGCCGTGGAAAGGCCCGGATGTCCGTCCAGGGCAATGGCTCTTAAGCTGCCCTGAAGGCTGCGCGCCAGCTCTGCTCCGTGCTTTGTATCCTCCATAGCCAGACAGCACTGCAGTGTCTCGTCTAACGGGCGGCGCTTTTTAAAACCCTTCATCAGTTCCCCGACAATGTGCTCCGCGTCCGCGCAGCTTCCGCCGTTTCCAGCCACCAGAAGCTTTCCGCCTGTGCGGTAACAAGTCTCCAGCACCTCATAAGCCTTTAAAATAGCCTCCCGGTTCTTCTCCAGAACCGGATAGCGTACAAACAGCTCCTCATAGATTTCCTGCTGTTTTTCTGTTAATCTCATTGTATGCCTCCAGTAAATCATTTGCGTACAGATCGTAAGGGAAGTCTCCCTTCTTTTTCTGTTCTTCGTGGACTCCGGCGCCGTAGCCGGTTCCCACCAGCACGGTGCGGACTCCGTAATTGCGTCCGGCCTCAATGTCGATCAGCTTATCACCGATCATCCAGGAAGAAGCCTTGTCCACGTCAAAATCCTGTTCCGCCATCTCAAACATGCCAGTCTCCGGCTTGCGGCAGTGGCACTGGATCTTGTACTTTCCAATGCCATGCTCCGGATGGTGCGGGCAGTAATAAAATCCGTCAATCTCCGCTCCCTGCTCCGCCAGAAGCTCATTCATATAGCGGTGCAGTTCCCTGACATCGTCCTCCGTGTAATAGCCCCGGGCCACCCCCGCCTGGTTGGTGATCACCACCAGCTTGTAGCCCTGGTCCTTAAATGCTTTTAATGCCTCCGGCACTCCCGGAAGCAGCACCAGATCTTCTTTCCGGTGCAGGTAGTTGACCTCAACGTTCAGCGTACCGTCCCGATCCAGAAATATTACTTTTTCCATGGTATATCCTTATTATGGACTGCTGCAGACTGTATCCGGCAAGATTCCATATCGCAGCGCCCCACTTTTCATTTTCTTTGCTCGTAACTGTTCAGTACCCTCACAGTTACCTTTGCTCTACAGCCTGAACTCGTAGTCCCCGTTCGGCAGATGCACCTTCACCTCATGGTAGCCCCAGCGGTTCTCATCCGCGATCCAGGACTGGGCGCCGCGCAGTTCAAAATTCCAGTCGGCCAGCTGACCGCCCATCTGCTCCATGCGGGCTGCCACTTTATGTTTTACATTGTACGGGCAGTACATGAGAAGATAACCGCCGCCGCCAGCGCCCAGAAGCTTGCCGCCCAGGGCTCCGGCCTTGATGGCCTCATCGTAAAGCTCGTCAATCTGCGGGTTGGTGATCTTGCTGCTCATGCGCTTCTTGCTCTGCCAGCCATAGTCCAGAAGCTTACCAAAGCTGTGCAGATTGCCCTTTAACAGCTCATCCTTCATGGCATAAGCCAGGGCCTTCACCTCGCACATAGCATCAAAGGCATCTTTCTTCTCGTAGTTTTTCACCTGGTCCTTGATGATATTCGCGGACACATGGATGTTGCCGGTATAGCATAAGAGCAGGTTATACTGTAACTCATGCAGAATATCCTTCTTAATGCGCAGCGGGTTTACCACCACATTGTTGCGGCCGTGGAACTCGATAAAGTTGATGCCGCCAAAAGTTGCCGCATACTGGTCCTGATAACCGCCGTCGATCTTTAAATCCTCACGCTCTACCTGGTAAGCCAGGTCAGCCAGGCGGTAAGCGTCCATCTCCACGCCCTTCCAGCGGGCCATGGCCGTTAACAGGGAAACCATAACGGTGGAAGAGGTTCCCAGACCGGAACCGGCCGGAGCGTCACACTGCAAGTACACCTCACAGCCCTGGTTGATGTCCATGGCCTTTAAGGCCGCGGTGACCAGGTCCAGCCGCCCGTCGTAGACGAAGTTCTCCTTCGCGTTGTATTTGACTGTCATATCAAAATCCAGAGAGTGTACGATAATCTGGTCATCCTCTCTCGGAACGATGGAACAGTACGCATATTTGTTGATGGTGCTGCCGATGATGGCTCCGCCCTGCTCTACGCAGAATGGTGCCACATCCGTACCGCCGCCGCCGAAGCTGACGCGAAGCGGTGCCCGTCCCCTGATTACCATACCACTACTCCTTTCTCTACATCCTCAATAAACTGATAATAGGCCTCCGGAATGCCGATGTCGATAAAGTAGCCGTCATTCACGAAGCCGCCCAATGCGCGGCCCTCAGAAAGCCACTTCGGGATCATCTCGTTTTCCAAAGAAACCTTTCCTGCCGGAATCTCATCCAGCAGGGCGCGCTTCATCAGATACACGCCGCCGTTGATGGTTCCCGGCTTCGCCTCCGCGCTCTTTTCGTTAAAGCCGGTGAGGCGTCCGTTCGTTAACACGGCTGCCCCGTACCGGGAAATATCCGGCACTTTCCGGAGCACCAGTGCCATATCCAGATCCGACTGCTGCTGCATGATCACCAGGCGGCTGTAGTCGATCTGATAAAACGTATCCGCGTTCAGGACAAAAAAACTGTCCTCCGTAACAAATCTGCCGGCATTTTTGATGGCTCCGGCTGTACCGAGAAGTTCTTCCTCGTAAGCGTAATGAACCGTGATGGGAGTCCCGTCCGGCGCGGTAAAGCCGCTGCCGTCCCCAAAATACTCCTCCACCATGGAACCCTTGTAGCCCACGGCAAAGATAATATCCGTGATGCCGTGCCGTGAAAGCTCGTGCACCACATATTCCATAAAAGGCTTCTCGCCAATCAGGGCCATAGGCTTCGGGCGGTCACTTACCACGCTCCGAAGCCGGGTTCCCAGACCGCCGGCCAGTAAAATTGCCTGCATTGTATATTCTCCTTAATTATCTCTTAAAATCGTCCTCGATGACCTTCCATGCCGCATCCATGCTGAAGTGGGTGCGGATGTAGCTCTGTGTCTTCTCGCAGAGTGCCTTGCAGCCCTCCGGACTTTGGTAGAGTCTGGTCACCGTCTCGGCAAATGCCTCCGGCTCGTCTTCTACTAAAAGCACATCCTCTACCTGCGGGATTCCCTCCGCGCCGATGGAGGTAGTGACGATCGGAGCACCGTTATAAATTGCTTCTACCACCTTGCCCTTTACGCCTGCGCCATAACGCAGCGGAACCACAACCACCCGGCAGGTAGCATAAAGCTCACTCAGTTCTTCCTCAGACACGAAGCCTTTGATGATGATGCCATTGCCCGGCTGCTGCAGCGCCTTGATCTCGTCCGTTACCTTGGAACCAACCACAATAAATTCCGGCGAAATCTGGCCTGCTGCCTCCATCTGCTGACGGATGCGCGGATAAATATCCTTCGCGAACCAGAGCACCGCGTCTGCATTCGGCGGATGCGCGAAGCCTCCGACAAACAGCAGTCCGTTGCGCTTCGCAAAGTCTTCCTGAATATCAGACTTGAACTCATCGAACACATAAGCCGTAATGTCTTTCACATTGATGGTCGGATCGATCTCATGGATTGCGTCGCGCTCAATGTAAGACGGATAGTAAGATACCGCCGCCTTGCTCATCAGCGTAAACTCGATGGATTTCCAGTATTCCGCATCCTCACGGATCTTCGGATCTTTGGTAATCTGGTACTCACGGCTCTCCCGCAGCCAGTGCAGGTCGTGTCCGTAGTAAATCACCTTGATATCGGTATTATCTAAAATGTAATCAATGTATTTGGACGCAATGTGCGGGCGGTTTAAGTAAGCCACCGCAATGTCATCGCCATGGTCACGCAGCCAGTCCCAGATCTTGACCTGATACTCCGGTCCGTATAAAACCTCGATGCCCATCTGCTCCAGCTCGCTGGTGTAGGGCTCCTCGTTCATGAAGTTGTCGCCCAGGAATTTTACCACATAGCCCTTCTTTAAGAACATCTTTAAGTACTGATAGGTGGTCTTGGAACCTGCATCCTTATCGTAAGTCGGCACATAATGGTCTACCACCAGGATGATCGGTTTGCCCATGCTGCGCTCTCTTGCACGGAACGGATCCGGGTTGCCGTCGTTCTCGCACTGTTTTGCGAACTCATCGGCCCATTTTTCCTTCAGTTTTTTGCTGTTGGCAATCTGGTATCGCTTTAAGCCGGTTCCCTGTACATCGGTACCGTTGGAAACGCCCTCAAAGTGGATGACCTTGGACTTCGGCTGGTAAACCACGCGGTAGCCTGCTTTTCTGACCTCGAAAGCCAGATCGGAATCCTCGCAGTAGGCCGGTGCAAAACGAGTGTCAAAGCCGCCAATCTGATTCCACAGCTCATTGGACAGTAAGATGGCCGCGCCGGAAATGTAGTCAACATCTTTCACATAGTTGTACTCCGGCTTGTCCGGGTTATCCAGACGGCCATAGTTCCAGCCGGAACCATCGCTCCAGATGATGCCGCCCGCCTCCTGCAGCCGTCCGTCCGGGTACACCAGCTTGGAACCCACCATGCCGATGGTCGGGTCAGACTCAATGAGCTGCACCAGAGAAGACAGCCAGTTTTCGGTCACCTGGGTGTCGTTGTTTAAAAACATCACATATTTACCGCGGGCATGGCGCGCTGCGTTGTTGCAGTTGCGTAAAAAGCCCTGGTTTGTGCTGTTTCTGCAGATCACCAGACCTTCTGCGTACTCGGAAAGATGCTCCGTAGCATCCGTAGACACATCGTCCGCAATGATGACCTCATAGGAGACATCCTTCGTGTGCTCTAAAATCGAAAGCAGGCACGCATAGGTATAGTGGATCTGGTTGTATACCGGAATGATGATGGAAACCGTTGGGTTCTCCACCTGTTCAAACTTCAGGCGTCCGTGCTCCCGGTAAATCTCACCAATGTTGAAATCGCCGTCCCGTAAATTTCTTCCCTCCGGTGTGGAGTAAAGCTTCATGGAGCGAAGCGGATGCAGCATGTATTCCTTCTTATAATGAAGCTTCTTTCGCTCCATGGATCCCTTCGGGTACTTCTGGTTAAATTTATCGCCCAGTTTGCGGCGGATTTTAAAGAGGATGGCCTCATGTTTGTTTAAGTAATTTAAGGTCTTCGCCATCTCCCCGATCTCATGCTCATGGTTGTGAATGATGGCTTCCAGGTTGGTAACATGGTTGTTGGTCAGACGCTGTACTTCCGTGATCTTGCGGATGGTCACGTCCTTCTCGCGGCTGTGGATCTTCATCTGCTCGATGCGCTCTCTTGCTCTTGCAAGGTCACTCTCGGTCTGACGGATGTCACGCACGGTGCGGGAATAAACCATGTAATTACCCAGATACAGCTCCTGGTTCTCACCGTGTACATAGTTCTGGAAGTTCACTTCCATCTTGCGGTACACTTCTGCCATCTCCGGCGTAATGCCGAAGTAACCCAGGATCTGATCTAAGGTCAGCTGTTTTAACACGCTGCTGTACTGTTCATAGAAGTAGTACAGAATGCGGTATTTTACAAAATGCTCCGGAACCGGGAATAAGAATACCCACTCGTAATCCAGGCAGTAGATGCCTTCCCGGGTCATCAGCATGTTTTCAAACAATGCGTCGATGTTGGAAACCTCGCAGGCGGTATCGGAAAGCAGCAGATCCTGCTCCTCCTCCGGCAGGTCTGCGCCAAACACCTCGTCAAACTCTTCGGTGCGGACAAAGGCGCTGCGGCACTCCGGACTGATATCATAGATCTGGTTCATGACGATCTGCAGGACATCCAGCGGAAGCTGTCCGCCCTCTAACTGCTCGCCTAATTTTTCCGCACAAGTCTGACCCACCAGATATGGGAAATAAACCGAATTGCGGTGCTCGGCAAACTTCGGCTCTGCAACCTTTAATGTGCGGTGCTGCTTCGTCAGTTTCTCATATTTTTCTTTGAAGGAATCAATGTGGGCGCTGCCGTCCAGGCTCAGGGCGGCCTTCTCGACGTAGCGCTCCTTATTCCGCTCGCAGATACAGGTCTTGATCTGGAACTCTTCTCTTCTTGTCTTGTTATATTTAATGAAAATCCGCTCATCATCTTTCTGAAGCTGTTTCGGATCTGCGCTCCAGAATACCAGATAGGAGTTAGCGTACAAGTCAAACAAACCTGCTTCGCAGACCGTATCAAACTTCTCCCCCTGCTCCATCATGTGGTACGGCGGATAATCGTAAGCCGGTGTCACGCGGGTTAAATCACCCTTTTTCGGCAGATAGGCGTCAGAGTAGATGCTGACCGGGGTCTTATAGTCCGGCATCGGATAATAAAACTTCAGTGCGCCATGCTCCTCGGCCATGCTCTGGTTTTCTTTATCTCCACAAAGCAGCTCCATCAGCTGGCGCTTGGTCAGCGCGTTCTCTTCTTCCACGGTTCCCGCAAAATATTTCATGCCAAGGGCATTGGCGGAAGCCACAATCAGAATGCCCTCTGGCTTTAACAGCGCCTTGGCTGCATGAATGTGATCCTCATAGGGAGCGGTCAGCGTTCCCGCAAAGATCACATAGTCGTACTTTTTGCCCTCAGCACAGGCCTCAGCCGCGTAACCGGTCAGGCTGTCCTTGTGGTAATGGATGTTGGCCGCGCCCGGATAACGCTGTCTTACCGTCTCCAGTGCGGATTCGGTGTCATCCAGAACCGTCACTGCGCTCACGCTGGAACGCAGAAGTCCCGTCAGCGCACCGTAATCGGCACCCACCTGAAGAACCTCCGCCTCCGGCTCGAAGTCATACCACTCAAGCAGCAATTCCCGCTGGGAAGAGAGGGCATATAACAGGTCCAGCCGGTGGTTGTCCTTTAAGATGGAGCGGATGTCTCCGCGGTGCTCGGAAAGGAGCGCCTGTATCTCATCATCGATCTTTCTCATGTTCATGTTTCAAAAACCTCTTTCTTATGTTCACGTTCGTTGTTCGCCATGTTTGCGTTTCGATCCTGTCGTTTTCGGTCTCACGCATTTCCCGGCATGTTTTTTCTCCATCTCACGCATTCCCGGTTTCCGAGTTCCCGGAGCCCGCCGGTTTCAGCACTGCCTCCACCTCGGATTCCATATCATAAACACCCACGGTATTCTTATTGGAAATGACCGTGATATTTGCCACATCGTACAGACGGTGGTACACGGTGTGCTCGCCCTGCTCAAAGCCGGTGCAGCTCATGGAAAGCAGATACTCACCGCCCTGAAGGGTCATCTTCTGGCGGAAGTTCACCTCGTACTCATCACCGTTTTTCACAGGACGGATCTCGGCGCCCTCAAACATGGTGTTGGTGCCGGTTAAGTCCGCGCCCTTCTTATCTTTAATGGTATAAGTAAAGATCGGCGCCTGGATACTGTCATGGAAACGAATCTTTTCTTTGATGGTGAAATACTCACCCTTTAACAGCAGGTTCGTTAAGTTGCCCCGCTCATCAAACATGCCAAGGTCATAGATTTCGGCCTTGCCGTTGCCGTACTCAGTGCGGTTCGGGTTGATGGTGATTTTGTCTTTCATGAGGCCGCTGTGCACTGTTTTTTCTTCAATATTTTTTTCTGGAACATTATCTTTTGTTTCTGCTCCATTGTCCATCCCGCCGGAAAAATCATTCATCTCCAGCAGTTCTTCTTCCAGGTCATCCATCTGGTTGGCCAGGATCTTCTTGTAGAGATCCACCATCTTGCCCGGCGCGCCCTCAGCCACATAATGGCCCTTATTCAAAAGCACCACCCGGTCACAGTATTTGATGACACTGCCCATATCATGGGTAACCATAAGAATGGTGGTTCCGTTCTTTCGGATTTCCTCCATGCGGCGGTAGCACTTGGACTGGAAGAACACGTCTCCCACAGAAAGTGCCTCATCCACAATCAGGATTTCCGGCTCTACATTAATAGACAGCGCAAAAGCCAGCCGCACAAACATACCGCTGGAATAGGTTTTCACCGGCTGGTAAACGAAATCTCCAATATCGGCAAACTCCAGAATATCCGGGAGTTTTTCATCCATCTGCTTTTTGGAGAAGCCCATCATGGTTCCGTTCATATAGATATTCTCAATGCCGGTGTAATCCATGTTGAAGCCCGCTCCCAGCTCCAGAAGCGCCGAGATGACTCCGCTCACCCGGACCTGACCGCTGGTTGGCGTCAGCACTCCGGTGATAATTTTTAAAATAGTTGATTTGCCGGAACCATTCGTTCCGATGATGCCTACCGTCTCGCCCTTCTTTACATTGAATGAAATATCACTCAGCGCAAAAAAGTCCTTGTGGTAGTTTTTGTGGGTTAAGCTGAGGGATTCCTTCAGCCGGTCAATCGGCTTGTCATACAGCTTATATATCTTGCTCACGTCCTGTACCTGGATCGCGTATTCGTTATTTGAAGACATGGTATTCCTTTCATCCGCAGAGCCGCAAAAGCTGCGTTTTTCTTCTCACAAATGCCCAAAAACGGGGGCACTTTTCCGCCCATCTGGCCCTGCAGGCCGCAATACGGGTAATTTACCACGACAGTATACCATTAATTTTCATCAGGTGCAAGGCAAGCGAGGGTGCGCACCATAATTTTCATAAAAATGTTAGAATTGCTATCTTGTAAAACCACGAAAATGCCGGGCGGCGCCATTTAGCGCCTGCCCGGCATTTTCTATATTCAAATCAATTTTTATTTTTTAAAGATGTAGCACGCGGTCGCGGATCTCCTGTGTCCGGCCCTGGTTCCAGAACTGGGTTCCGATGTAGCCGCAGGTACGGCGCGCAACGGACATCTTGTCCTGGGCACGGTTGCCGCAGTTCGGGCACTCCCAGACCAGCTTGCCGGACTCGTCCTCGACGATCTTGATCTCGCCATCGTAGCCACAGCACTCGCAGTAATCGCTCTTGGTGTTCAGCTCTGCATACATGATGTTCTCGTAGATAAACTTCATGACGGACAGAACCGCCGGAATATTCTGCTGCATATTCGGCACTTCCACGTAGCTGATGGCTCCGCCCGGAGACAGCTTCTGGAATTCGGACTCGAATTTCAGCTTGCTGAAGGCGTCAATCTCCTCAGTTACATGAACGTGGTAGCTGTTGGTGATATAGTTCTTATCAGTTACGCCCGGGATGATGCCGAAGCGTTTCTGTAAGCATTTCGCAAACTTGTAGGTGGTGGACTCCATCGGGGTGCCGTATACGGAGTAGCTGATGTTCTCTGCCTCTTTCCACTCCTTGCACTTGTCGTTCATCTTCTGCATAACAGCCAGAGCGAACGGTTTTGCGGACGGGTCGGTGTGGGACTTTCCGGTCATGCGCACGCACATCTCATGCAGGCCGCAGTAGCCCAGGGAAATGGTGGAATAACCGTTAAACAAAAGCTTATCGATGGTCTCTCCCTTTTTCAGTCTTGCCAGGGCACCGTTCTGCCACAGGATCGGAGCGACATCGGAGATGGTGCCGAGCAGACGCTCATGACGGCAGCGCAGCGCGCGGTGGCAAAGCTCCAGGCGCTCCTCAAAAATCTCCCAGAAGCGGTCCATATCGCCCTCAGAAGAGCAGGCCACATCCACCAGGTTGATGGTGACAACGCCCTGATTGAAACGGCCGTAGAACTTGTGGCTTCCGTCTGCGTTTCTCTGTGAATCCTCTACGGTCAGGAAGGAACGGCAGCCCATGCACGGGTACACGTTTCCGCCCTTCATCTCCTTCATGATCTTCGCGGAGATGTAGTCCGGCACCATGCGCTTTGCGGTACATTTCGCGGCAAGCTCAGTTAAGTGCCAGTATTTGGAATCTTCGGTAATGTTGTCCTCGTCCAGAACATAGATCAGTTTCGGGAATGCCGGGGTGATCCACACGCCCTTCTCGTTCTTGACGCCCTGCATTCTCTGGATCATGACTTCCTCAATGATCATAGCCAGATCGTCACGGGTGCGGCCCTCCGGAACCTCATCCAGATACATGAACATGGTAACAAACGGAGCCTGTCCATTACAGGTCATCAGAGTAATAAGCTGATACTGGATGGTCTGGATACCACTCTTGATCTCCTCGCGCAGTCTGCGTTCTACTACGCGGTCGATGATGGCGTCATCCAAAGACTCACCGCACTCCTGACGCTCCGCGATGACATTCTTGCGCAGTTTCTGACGGCTGATGTCTACAAACGGAGCCAGATGTGCCAGGGAGAAGGATTGTCCGCCGTACTGGTTGCTGGCTACCTGCGCCACGATCTGGGTGGTAACATTGCAGGCGGTAAAGAAGCTGTGCGGCTTCTCGATCATGGTCTCGCTGATCACGGTGCCATTCTGGAGCATGTCCTCCAGGTTGATCAGGTCACAGTTGTGCTCCTTCTGCGCAAAATAATCGGTATCGTGGAAGTGGATGATACCCGCCTCATGGGCGCGCACGATCTCCTCCGGAAGCAGAACACGGCGGCTTAAATCCTTGCTGACCTCACCAGCCATGTAATCACGCTGGGTAGAGTTGATGACCGGGTTCTTGTTGGAGTTCTCCTGTTTTACTTCCTCATTCAGATGCTCGATCAGAGCCAGGATGCCGTTGTCGGTCGTGTTGGATTTTCTGGTCAGCTCTCTCTTGTAACGGTAACGCACATATTTCTGCGCCACCTCATAACCGCGCATCTCCATAATGCCGGTCTCTACCATATCCTGAATATCTTCTACGTTTACCGCATGCGTAGCCTCTTCCACCTGCTTTGCGATCATGTCTGCCACTGCGTTGATCTGATACTCATTCAGCTGATGAAGATGATCCACACTGGCATTGGCCTTGGTGATCGCGCTCACAATTTTGGAGACATCGAAAGAAACTTCCTTGCCGTTTCTCTTGATCACATTTGTCTTAACATCCGTAGTCATGCCCAAACCCCTCTCGTATATACTATATCTTGTATTTTTATTGATTATAAACAACTATATGTCGTAGCAGAAATTATGATACTACAAATGTGGGGAAAATGGAAGTGGCAATTTCACGAATATTTCATGGAATATTTGGTTGAATATTTATTTTACATAAGGTATGATTAGACAGGTCCGTTTTGCCAAAATTCGGAAATTTCCGCAGAGTTCCTTGCTTTTCACTCGGAGCGGCAAACGGAAAAAGAACACAGGAGGTTCGCACATTGCTGAATAAATGGAAACAAAAGATAACAAAATTTGTATGTTTTGCCCTAACATGCCAGTTGTTCGTTTTGACGGCCTGGGCAAAACCCGACTGGCCCTCTGACACCGGCATCATGGCTGAAGCGGGCATTGTCATGGATATGGATTCCGGCGCCATTCTGTATGGCCAGAACATTCACCTGCCGTACTATCCGGCCAGCATCACCAAGATTCTCACAGCACTCATCGTCCTGGAAAATTGCAATCTGCAAGATACTGTAACATTTTCTACGACGGCTGTCAACCAGGTTGAGGCCGACAGCGGAAATAAAATCAGTGTCGTGGCCGGAGATGAACTTTCCGTAGAGGATTGTCTCTACTCTCTGCTTCTGGTCTCCTGCAACCAGGCTGCCAATGCCCTGGCTGAGCACACCGCGGGCAGCATCCCCGCCTTCGTGGACATGATGAATGAAAAGCTGGTGGAACTGGGATGCCAGGAAAGCCATTTTGAAAACCCATCCGGCTTAAACAATGACAATCAGTATGTTTCCGCTTACGATATGGCCCTGATTGCGCAGGCCGCCTACGACAACGATACCTTGGTGGAGATCAGCTCCTCTACCACCCATAAAATCGCGCCGACCACCCAGAATCCGGATGGCTTCACCATCCGCGGGGAGCACCGTCTCTGTGTGACCGAAGATCCGAGCAGCCCGTATTACTACCCGGAGGCCGTAGCCGGAAAGACCGGATACCTGATCAAAGCCGGCAATACCCTGGTCACCTACGCGGTAAAAGACAACCGCCGCCTGGTCTCCGTTATCTTAAAAGGGCAGCCGAGACAATACTTCGTAGACGGTAAGGCACTTCTGGAATTTGGATTCCGTTCCTTCCAGGACTATACCGTGGCAGACTATGAAAGCCGTTACGTGACCGGAAACGAAACCATCAATCTGGATAAGGGTTCCTTCCAGGCGTCCGACCTGATGATCGATCCGGACAGCGTCATCACCCTGCCAAATGGCGCCACCTTTGAGGATGCGGACATTTCCCTTGGCGCGCTGCCGGAGATCAGTCCTGACAACGCCGTGGCTCTGCTCACCTACAGCTACAATGACCGGACCATCGGAACTGCATACCTGCTGGCAAAAGACGGCGTCACCATCGACGGGGATGATCCGGACACAGAAACCGCCCCATCAGATACCGACGCCTCAAACACAGCGGCTTCCGTGGCCACTGCTTCCAACGCAGAGAAGCCTCAGCGGCCTCACAAAAATATTTCCGTGGCCGGTGTCCTGATCACGATGCTGATCGTACTTCTCGCACTTGGTATGATCGGCCTTGTAAGCTGGTTTATCTACTCCAAAAAGAAAGAGGCAAGACTGCTGGCAGAGCGCCGGGAGCGCCGCAGACAGCGGTTAAAACGTTCCGGTGATGAAGAAGAGTTTGAGCGCCTGCTAAATGAATACAAAAACAAAAAGAAATAAATCCGCACTGCGGTATACATCGCAAAAAGGATATGAAAAAGCCCATGAAAACATTTCTCATTGTTTTCATGGGCTTTTCTGATGCCGTTTCGATATGTTTTCCAGGTTGTCAGCTTACCACCCCAGGTTAACCGGTTCCCCGCCACCTGCCGTGATGGTTTTGGATGCAGAGGCCGTACTCTCTGACTGCGCCGCACCGTCTGACGTGCTGTCACTGCCCTGGCTCTCCTGCGCAGTCCCGGCTGTCTGCTCTGCGCTCTGCTCTGCCTGCGCGCTGTCCGCGTTCTCCGTTGTTCTTCCATAGTTCAGCGCTGCGTACACATCCAGCATGCCATTGCTGCTGAGTTTGCCTTCCAGCGGCGGAATCTTACGTGCTGTTTCCAGAAGAACTTTCCGGATATCGGAAAGCTGCAGGTCCGTGCGGTAGGAATACAGGAATGCCGCCGCTCCAGTCACCATCGGGGCAGACATGGATGTTCCTGTCATAAATCCATAACCGCTGTTTGCAATGGTGCTGACAATGTAGGTGCCCGGCGCCGCAATATCCACGCTCTTTGCTCCGTAGTTGGAGCTTTCCGCCAGGCTTCCGTCAAACATCAGGTTTGCCACGGAAATGACATTGTCCAGGTCGAAGGAGGATGGGTAATCCGGCTTCTGATCGGTATCTTCTCCGATTCCCTTTGCGTCACCATTTCCTGCAGATACCACAAATAACATCTTCGAATCCCGCATTACCTTATCCAGTTCCGGATAATACTCCGTAGTTCCAAAACTGAGATTGCAGATGGAGGCTCCGTTTGCTTCCGCATAGCGGATGGCCTCAATAATGGCCTTTTCCTCTCCAACACCATACTGGGTTCCCAGGGCCTTCAATACCATGACCTTCACATACTTGTTGTCTGTGATTCCGGCAATGCCGCCATTTCCACGGGCCGCGGCAATGGTTCCCGCCGCATGGGTACCGTGGTCATCCTCACTGCCCTTGCAGAGTTCATTGTTTCCATCAAAGAAATTCCAGCCATGGACATCGTCTATATAACCGTTTCCGTCATTGTCAATGCCGTCCCCCGGAATCTCATCTTCATTGGTCCAGATGGCATCCTTCAGATCTGGATGATTGATGTCAATTCCGGTATCTATGACCGCTACCACCACCTGACGGTGCTCCTCCGTGCTGGAATCGTAGAGGTTCCACGCCGGGAGAATATTGATATCCACCCCACGTCTTGCCCGGATCTCTTTGATACGGTAAGCATCCGGTCCGGCTACCGGGGCCGGCATGCCAAGATAATTTGCCAGATCAATATAAGTTGCCAGCTTCGGATTGCTGTCCTTAAACCGGTTTGTGATCTCACTGTACTGTAATTCCGCATCGTTTTTCAGCCCCCACTGATACCGGGAATAACTGTCCGAGGAAGACAGATTGGCCACGCCAGGACCGTAAACATCGGCATGAAAGGTATATTGGGCTGTTGTCTCCGCGGATTCACCTTCCGGCTCTGCCACCAGCGCTTCCGAAACTGCAGCACTGTTGCCGGCCGGTACAGCCACTGCCAGATGCAGTCCCGCTCCGCAGAGCACTGCCGCCAGCGCTGTTGCCGCCTGCTGTTTCCATTTCATTTTCATAATATACTCCTCAATTTTTCTCTACTCCTGCGTAACTGTTCAGTACCCTCACAGTTACACTCCTGCCAATTATAACACAACTGTCCATACTTTAGTTTGAAGATTGTGTGAAATTCATACAACAGAAAAACCCGTGGAGAAAATCTCCACGGGTCATCTTACGTTTGGACACAGTAGGCGCACCAGGCGCATCTACATAATATGAAAATTTCGATTAATTTCTAATTAGAGATTAGTCGCAGATGGTAACAACACGACCTGAACCTACGGTTCTACCACCCTCACGGATAGCGAAACGAAGACCCTGCTCCATAGCTACCGGATGGATCAGCTCAACGGTCATCTCTACGTTATCACCAGGCATGCACATCTCGGTACCAGCCGGGAGCTCGCAAACGCCGGTTACGTCAGTTGTTCTGAAGTAGAACTGCGGACGATAGTTGTTGAAGAACGGGGTATGACGACCACCCTCGTCTTTGGTCAGAACGTAAACCTGTGCGGTAAACTTATTGTGGCACTTTACAGATGCCGGCTTACACAGAACCTGTCCACGCTCGATCTCAGTTCTCTGGATACCACGAAGCAGAGCACCGATGTTATCACCAGCCTGAGCCTCATCCAGTAACTTACGGAACATCTCGATACCGGTAACAACGGTCTTCTTGGTCTCCTCGTGGATACCAACGATCTCAACCTCATCGTTCAGATGAAGAACACCACGCTCTACACGGCCGGTAGCAACGGTACCACGACCGGTAATGGTGAATACATCCTCTACAGGCATCAGGAACGGCTTATCAGTCTCACGCTGCGGATCCGGGATCCAGCTGTCAACTGCGTCCATAAGCTCCATGATCTTGTCGCCCCACTCGCCCTTCGGATCTTCCAGAGCCTTCAGAGCAGAACCCTGAATGATCGGGGTGTCATCGCCCGGGAACTCGTACTCGTTCAGCAGCTCACGGATCTCCATGTCTACTAACTCAAGCAGCTCCGGATCGTCAACCATATCACACTTGTTCATGAATACAACGATGTACGGTACGCCTACCTGACGAGAAAGCAGGATGTGCTCTCTGGTCTGAGCCATAACACCATCGGTTGCTGCTACTACAAGGATAGCGCCATCCATCTGAGCTGCACCGGTGATCATGTTCTTAACGTAGTCAGCATGTCCTGGGCAGTCAACGTGTGCATAGTGTCTCTTCTCAGTCTCATACTCAACGTGTGCGGTAGAAATGGTGATACCACGCTCTCTCTCCTCCGGAGCCTTATCGATGTTCTCGAAATCGGTAGCGGTGTTACCAGCAACTCTCTCAGACAGAACTTTGGTGATTGCTGCGGTCAGAGTGGTTTTACCATGGTCAACGTGGCCGATGGTACCAATGTTACAATGCGGTTTGGTTCTTTCAAACTTTGCTTTTGCCATTTTATAACGTCCTCCTTGATTTGCCCGCCTAGTACGGGCGATTGATTATATGGTTAGGCTGTTCTTTATTATATGCTATTTACGCAATATTTTCAAGCCTTTTCTCTATTCCGGCCGGCAGCTCCGCAGCATGTTCTTTGATAAAAACAACCGCAGAACTACCGATTGGAAATTAGATTACATTATTTCTTGTGCTCGTTGATAACCTTCTCCTGTACGGACTTCGGAACCGGCTCGTACTTCTCGAAGAACATGGAGTAGTTACCACGTCCCTGAGTCTTGGAACGAAGGTCAGTAGAGTAACCGAACATCTCGGAAAGCGGAACGTATGCCTTAACGATCTTACCGCCGCCTAAGTCATCCATACCCTCGATACGGCCACGACGGGAGTTGATATCACCGATAACATCACCCATGTACTCCTCAGGCATGGTAACCTCAACCTTCATGATCGGCTCAAGCAGGATAGCGCCTGCCTTCTGCATAGCCTCCTTGAACGCCATGGAACCAGCGATCTTGAATGCCATCTCGTTAGAGTCGACCTCATGGTAAGAACCATCGTATACGGTAGCTTTTACGCCGAGTACCGGGAATCCAGCAAGGATACCGGACTTAGCAGCCTCTTCGATACCAGCGCCAACTGCCGGGATGTACTCTTTCGGGATAGCACCACCGACAACGGTAGACTCGAACTTGAAGGTCTCTTCTGCGTTCGCATCCATCGGCTCGAAGTGAACTTTACAGTGACCATACTGACCACGACCACCAGACTGCTTAGCATATTTGCTGTCTACGTCTACGGCCTTGGTGAAGGTCTCTTTGTAAGCAACCTGCGGAGCACCAACGTTAGCTTCTACGTTGAACTCTCTCAGAAGACGGTCTACGATGATCTCCAGATGTAACTCACCCATACCGGAGATGATGGTCTGGCCAGTCTCCTGGTTGGTGGATGCACGGAAGGTCGGATCCTCCTCTGCAAGTTTCGCAAGTGCCTCACTCATCTTGCCCTGACCAGCTTTGGTCTTCGGCTCGATCGCGATATCGATAACCGGCTCCGGGAACTCCATGGACTCCAGGATAACCGGATGATTCTCATCACAGATGGTATCACCGGTACCGGTAACCTTAAAGCCTACTGCTGCAGCGATATCGCCAGAGTAAACTTTGTCAATTTCCTGTCTCTTGTTAGCGTGCATCTGAAGGATACGGCCAACACGCTCTTTCTTGCCCTTGGTAGCATTCAGAACGTAAGAACCGGAATTCATGGTACCGGAGTACACACGGAAGAATGCCAGTTTACCTACGAACGGGTCAGTCATGATCTTGAATGCCAGAGCTGCGAACGGCTCTTCATCAGAAGAGTGACGGAACACTTCATTGCCATCCATATCGGTACCCTTGATAGACGGGATATCGGTCGGAGCCGGCATGAACTCGATAACTGCGTTCAGAAGTCTCTGAACACCTTTGTTTCTGTATGCACTACCGCAGCATACCGGAACAGCGGTACACTCACAGGTAGCTTTTCTTAATACTTTCTTCAGTTCCTCGATAGACGGCTCTTCGCCTTCCAGATACTGCATCATCAGATCATCATCCAGCTCGCAGATCTTCTCTACCAGCTCGGTGTGATATAACTCTGCATCATCCTTCATATCATCCGGGATTTCGCAAACAGTAACGTCGTCGCCCTTATCATCGTTGTAGATGTAAGCCTGCATCTCGAACAGGTCGATGATGCCCTTGAACTCGTCCTCTTTACCGATCGGCAGCTGTAAGCAGATAGCGTTCTTACCAAGTCTGGTACGAATCTGCTCTACTGCGCCGTAGAAGTTAGCGCCCAGGATATCCATCTTGTTGATGAATGCCATTCGCGGTACGTTGTAGGTATCAGCCTGACGCCATACGTTCTCGGACTGCGGCTCTACACCACCCTTTGCACAGAACACGCCTACAGCGCCGTCCAGTACACGAAGGGAACGCTCTACCTCAACAGTGAAGTCTACGTGACCTGGGGTATCGATGATGTTGATACGATACTCCGGCTGTCCTTTGATCGGACGGTTGTCCTGGCCATGAATGGTCCAGTGACAGGTAGTAGCTGCTGAAGTAATGGTAATACCACGCTCCTGCTCCTGCTCCATCCAGTCCATGGTAGCAGTACCTTCGTGAGTATCACCGATTTTGTAGTTTACACCAGTGTAATACAGGATACGCTCAGTCAAAGTGGTCTTACCAGCATCGATGTGAGCCATGATACCAATATTTCTGGTTCTCTCCAACGGATATTCTCTTCCAGCCAAAGCTTTTTCCTCCTATTAGAATCTGAAGTGGGAGAAGGCCTTGTTAGCCTCTGCCATCTTATGCATGTCTTCTTTACGTTTTACAGATGCACCAGTGTTGTTTGCTGCGTCCATAATCTCGTTTGCCAGTCTCTCTTCCTGGGTCTTCTCGCCTCTCTTACGGGAGAACATGGTGATCCAGCGAAGTGCCAGGGTCTGACGTCTCTCCGGCTTAACCTCGATCGGCACCTGATAGGTAGCACCACCGATACGTTTTGCCTTAACCTCCAGAACAGGCATGATGTTGTTCATAGCCTCTTCGAAGACTTCCAGAGCCGGCTTGCCGCTCTTCTCTTCTACACGGTTGAATGCACCGTATACGATTTTCTGTGCAACACCCTTCTTACCGTCAAGCATGATGTTGTTGATCAGCTTGGTTACAACCTTGTTGTTGTATAAAGGATCTGCTAATACATCTCTTTTCTGAATATGTCCTTTACGTGGCACGTTACTTCCCTCCTTAATTATAGAAATTAATTCATAGGTACTCACATGTTTCCATAAAAATGTGTTCGCGCACGGTTCTATCTATTCCTGCAACCACAGGCAATATCATCCCGGCACTAACTACTTTTACTTACGTTAGTGGTACTACTAGTGTAAGTTGTTACTTATTTCTTCTTAGCGTCTTTCGGTCTCTTAGCGCCGTACTTGGAACGAGCCTGCTTTCTGTTGGCTACGCCTGCGGTATCAAGAGTACCTCTGATGATGTGGTATCTGGTACCCGGAAGGTCCTTAACACGACCACCACGAATTAATACTACGCTGTGCTCCTGTAAGTTGTGTCCCTCGCCCGGGATGTAGCTGGTTACCTCGATACCGTTAGAAAGACGTACTCTGGCGATTTTACGAAGTGCAGAGTTCGGCTTCTTCGGGGTTGCAGTCTTAACTGCGGTGCAGACACCTCTCTTCTGCGGAGAAGAAGTGCTGGTTGCACGTTTCTGTAAGGAGTTGTATCCTCTCTGCAGAGCCGGTGCAGTAGACTTCTTTTCTGCGGTCTGTCTTCCCTTTCTCACTAACTGGTTGAATGTTGGCATTCCTTTCACCTCCTGTGATATTGTCTGTTGGTTGCTGTAATTCTTTTCAGCTTTTTGCGCATCAAAAAATCCTGCGATTTTCGCACGCCATATCATTATATCCGTTTGGCGATAGCATGTCAAGAATATTTTTGTAATTTTAGCCTGTTTTTCTTTGTATTTAAGCCATTCTTTCCATTGCGTATATTATCGGACAGCCCGGAATAGAATGAAGCAATCAGAGTATTCCCAAAAGGAGAGGTTTTATGCTGCCATCCCGCCCGAAAGCTGTTTTAATTTCCCTTGTCGCTTCCTATCTCTTATCTGCCCTGCTCTTGTTCATCCTGACCTTCGTTCTGTACCGGCTGAAGCTGAAAGAATCCCAGATTGCGCCCGCGGTCTACGCCCTGTATGTCATTTCCTGCCTTGTGGGCGGCCTGCTCTGTGGCAAGGCGCTTCGCAGCCGGAGATTTTTCTGGGGGCTGCTCACCGGAGTGCTGTATTTTCTGGCTCTGTTTGCCGCGTCCATCCTGCTGCGCCACGGCCAGATACCGGAGCTTTCCCGGATGATGCCGGTGCTGGCCTGCTGCGCGGCCGGCGGCACGGTCGGGGGAATTTTAAGCTAAGCGGCCCATGCTGCGCGACGCAAAGAAGGAGACACCTTACGGCATCTCCTTCTTTTTCACTGTTCTGCTGCGTTTTTGTTTCGGCACAGAACCTCGCTGTCTATTCCGCAGCCTTTTCTTCTTCCTTGTCTTCCGTTTCCTCCGGATGATGGATCTGAATGCGGATCTTTCCAACCCTGTTTTTGTCCATCTCTTCTACCTTTAAATGAAGATTTTCGTAATCGACTTCCTCGCCTTCCTCCGGCAGATGGTCCAACAGACCGATCACCAGGCCGCCAATGGAGTCGTAATCCTCGGATTCCAGTTCCAGTCCCAGGCGGTCGTTTAAATCGTCCAGCTTGGCAGAACCATTTACCAGATATTCATCCGGGCCGATTTCTTTTACTTCGTCCTCCTCATCCTGGTCATACTCATCGCGGATCTCTCCGACAATTTCCTCCAGCATATCCTCCAGGGTGATGAGACCTGCCGTGGCGCCGTACTCGTCCAATACAATGACAATGTTATTGAAGGTTTTTCGCATCTCCAGCATCAGCTCGGCTGTCTTCTTGTATTCATAGGTATAGAGCGGCTGGCGCAGATAATCACGGATGGAGAAGTTCTTTTCTTTCTCGTGATCGAACAGGATGAAATCCTTCATATTTACAATGCCGATGACATTGTCCGTGTTCTCCTCGTAGACCGGAATACGGGTGAAGCGCTCCTTCTGGAACAGTTCCATAAGCTCGCTGAAAGTCGCGTTTACCTCTACCATGACCATGTCGATACGCGGCACCATGACATCTTTCGCCACGGCATCTCCGAAATCGAACACGTTGTTGATCATCTTCTTTTCTTCGCTCTCAATAACGCCTTCTTCATGGCTTACTTCTACGATGGTGCGAAGCTCATCCTCAGTCATGGGTTCCTGCTTTTTGTTCGGGTCTACCCGAAGAAGGAAAAGCACTCCCATAGACAGCTTATTGACGATAACGATTACCGGAGTCAGGACTACCATCAGCACGTGAATGATGCCCGCGTAAGCAAAGGAAATCTTCTCCGCGTACAGCGTAGACATGGTTTTGGGCGTAATCTCACCAAAGACCAGAATCAGCAGCGTCAGCACACCGGTAGCGACACCAACTGCCGCATTGCCAAACAGGCGCAGAGTCAGGGTCGTCATCAGGGAAGAGGCTGACAGGTTCACAATGTTATTGCCGATCAGAATGGTGCTGAGCATCTTGGCCGGATCTTCAATCACCGCTGCCACCATGGCCGCGCGCTTGTCACCGCCCTCTGCCAGAGTCCGCACACGCACCTTGTTTACCGTAGTCAGGGCAGTCTCCGCCGAGGAAAAAAATGCTGATAACATCAGCAGGATGATCACTGCTGCCAGTTGTATGCCCGTACTGTCTCCTGAATCTAACATAGAATTATTTCGCTCCTTTTATATTTTCATACGATTTTACATGGTTTTCCGACTGCTGTCAACCGGAGTTTTCTTTGAAAAAGCGCTGCGTATCTCCTTTATGATCTCCTCCCCAAACAGGATGCCGGAACCAAGAAATACAAAGATATCCCCAAGATTAAAGACCACACCCTTCAGTTTTCCACACTGAATGCTGAAGTAATCCACCACATAACGCCGCACCACGCGGTCATAAAGGTTGCTGATGGCACCCCCCAGAATGATGGCAATACCCAGCTTCTGTACTTTTTTGTCTTTCTGAGGAAGAATTGCGGTCAGAAAACCGGCCAGACCGGAAATAACCGCCAGCGGGAGCATCCGCACAAGTTCTCCATGCTGTTCCAGAAAGCCGAAGGGAAATCCTGCGTTGTGGTTCCGGTAAAGCAGGATTTTTTCCTTTGTATGCGGCAGAGGTTTGGGAAAGTCTTCCGGTTTTTCCCGCTCAATCAGCCATTTGATGCCAAGATCCAGTGATGACAGCGCTGCAATGATTCCTGTATAAAGCATAACTCGTTCCTCCTGATTTTCCAAATATCCACACACGATCGTGGCAGCGGCAACCCGGCCGCCGCGCAGTTACCCTCATTGGTAACTGTTCAGTACCCTCATTGTACTATCAAAAGCGGATGGCGTCAAATTGTAACCGGTTCTCTGTGCTGCTCATATACTGACAGGAAAAGACTCCGGGAGTTTTTATGATTTCCTGCAATGTTTCCCCCGCCTCGGAAGATATTGCCGATTTCATTGTCCGGTATTCCCCGAGGGCCGTAGAATCCCTCTATGAGCTTGCCGGAACCCGGTGTGTGAATCTGGTCAGTCAGGAATATGCCATTGTCCACGCGCCGCTTTCCGGTGTTCTTCCCTTAAGTTTTACGCAGCATACCTACTCTGCCATTCCAAAGCTTTACGGTCTTCAGGATACCACCGCGCTGGAAGCTGCCGGAATCCTCCCGGTCTTTTCCCAGCCAAATCTCATGAGTACCGGACAGGGCGTCCTCATCGGACTGATTGATACCGGAATCGACTACACCAATCCTCTGTTTCAAAACCCGGATGGCACTAGCCGGATCTTACGGCTCTGGGATCAGACCATGGAAAGGGAAGCTTCCCCGGAGCCGGTGGCGGGATTCCAGCCATTCTACGGCACCGTCTACAGTCAGGAGGACTTAAGCCGCGCTCTGGACTCCGAAAACCCATTTGAGCTGGTGCCCTCCACCGATATCAACGGTCATGGAACCTTTCTGGCCGGTGTTGCCGCGGGCCGCCAGATTCAGAGTCCCACCACGTTTTCCGGTGCTGCCCCGGACGCCGCGCTGGCGGTGGTGCGGTTAAAACCTGCCAAGCAGTATCTGCGGGAATTCTTTGCAGTTCCGGCTGACGCGGACGCTTACCAGGAAAATGACATCATGACCGCTGCCGCCTTTCTTCTCGGCATTGCCGGTCAGTACCGGCTGCCACTGGTCCTCCTTCTGGGCGTTGGAACCGCACAGGGAAGCCACAGCGGGATCTCTCCCCTGGCCATGCAGCTGCAGGCCTTAAGCGGCACCCGCGGTTTTGCCTGCGTCACCGGTGCCGGAAATGAAGCCGGATTCCGGCATCACTATCCGGGCCGTCTTTCCCCGGATCAGGCATATGAGGATGTGGAACTGCGTGTAGCGGATTCCACCGCCGGATTTTCCATGGAACTCTGGGCCGATGTTTCGGAGCTTTACACGGTAGGCTTCGTCTCTCCCTCCGGGGAAGTCATTGAGCGGATCCCTCTGGCGGTGGGACAGGAAACCACCGTCTCCTTCCAGCTTGATGCCACCCGCATTTTCATCAGTTATCAGATCACAGAGGCTTCCTCCGGACGGTTTCTGGCCTTTTTGCGTTTTACTGCTCCGGCCCCCGGCATCTGGCATATCCGGGTCTATCCCACGCTGTTTGTCTCCGGGCAGTTTCACATCTGGCTTCCCATGCAGGAATTCCTTACCGAAGACACCGGATTTCTCCGGCCCGACCCGGATATCACCATTACGGATCCCGGCAACGCGCCTCTGCTCTTAACCGTCAGCACATACAACCATGTTACCGGAAGTCTTTACATCCACAGCAGCCGCGGCTTCACTGCCACCGGACAGATCAAGCCGGATTTTGCCGCTCCCGGCGTGGAAGTACAGGGGCCTGGACTGCCTCGCCAGGATGGCAGCACCTTTTCCGGCTCCACCCGCGAAGCAATCTCGTCATCCGCCACAAGCCCGCTCACCCGAAAGACCGGCTCCTCCGTGGCCGCCGCCATCACCGCCGGAGCCGTGGCCTCACTCTTCTCCTGGGGCTTCACCCAGGGAAACGACCTGACCCTCACCAGCATCTCCGTAAAATCCATTCTCATCCGCGGAGCGGACAGAAAAGAAGCGTTCCGCTATCCCAACCGCCAGTGGGGATATGGAACGCTGAATCTGTACCGGGCATTTCTGCTTCTGCGAGAGTAAATCTGTATACCGCAAAGGCCGCAGGAACCGCTTCATGGCGGTTTCCACGGCCTTGATACATCATATCATATGGTTATTTTTAGTTGGTCTCACCGGCCGGTTTGGTTCCCAGGGTAATCTGTACGGTACGTTCTACATACTGTCCATTCTCCAGGGACTGTACGGTTAAGTTCACGGTGTCGCCGCCTTTGTAGTAGGTCAGCATATCTTTCAAATCTGCCATGGTGCGGACAGTCTGACCGTCGAACTTGGTGATGATATCCTTTTCTCTTAAATCGGACTGGGATGCCGCACTGTCCTCTACGATCTTGTATACATAGATACCTCTCGGCATGCCATACATACTTGCTGCGGTCTCATCAATATTCTGGCCCTGAATTCCCAGATAACCCTGCTCTGCCTCATCGACTGCGACACGGGTCTTCTTGTTCATCAGCTCGTTGATGATATCCTGTGCCTGAGAGATCGGGATGGCGTAACCCATACCTTCCACCTCAGTGGAAGAATACTTGGCTGCGTTGATGCCAATAACCTCGCCCTTCATATTTAAAAGAGCGCCGCCACTGTTACCAGGGTTGATGGCTGCATCGGTCTGGAGCAGAGTGCGGCTGGTCTGATCCTCTGCCTTCACTTCACGGTTTAATGCGCTGACATAACCTACTGTTACGGACTGGCCATAACCAAGGGCATTACCAATGGCAATGACGCCCTGGCCAACCTTTAACGCGTCGGAATCACCGAGGGTTGCGACTTTGATCTGACTCATGGTGTCAGACGGGATATCCTTTAACGGGATGGCAATGACTGCCAGGTCCGTCTCGGAATCCGTACCCTTGATGGCTGCACTGACCTGGGAGTTATCAATGAAGGTAACGGTCAGTTCTTTGGAGTCCGCAACTACGTGGTTGTTGGTTACAATCAGAAGTTCTTCATCATTCTGGCCCACAATGATTCCGGAGCCGCTGCTCGGAACTTCTACGGTCTGGCTCGGTCCGAACCAGGTCTGCTGCTGCATGACCATGGTGTTGTTGATGGCAACAACGGACGGCATAGCTTTCTCAACAATAGAAGAAACATCGGTCTGAATTGCGGAGGTAACCGGTGCTCCGGCAGTGGTGCTGCTGCCGTCATCATCCTGCGCTACCTTTACCTGCGCCTGCGTCTCAGTCTGACCAATGGTGGTGTACTGTCCCTTCAGGTACTCGCCCGCGGTATCTACCGCAAACATCGTGCCACCGGCTACCGTGCCAAACAGGACTGCTGCCGCGGTAACACCGGCAATCTTTCCTGCCAGGCTACGGCCACTGCGTTTTGTGTGTTCCGGTCTCTGATGAGAGGCGTGATGGAACTCCGGTCTGCGCGGTGCCCAGCCGCCGGTTGTATGATGCTGTTCCTGTGCCTGGGCATCTGCCTGTCTGCTGTCCTGGGCAGAACCCTGAGCGCTCCAGGAAGCTGCACTTCCCTGCGGGGTTGACTGCCATGCACTGCTGCTCTGGCTGTCTCCCTGCGGAGCAGGCTGCCATGCACTGCTGTTCTGGCTATTTCCCTGTGGTGCGGACTGCCATGCGCTGCTGCTCTGGCTGTCTCCCTGCGAAGCGGACTGCCATGCACTGCTGTTCTGGTTATTTCCCTGTGGTGCGGACTGCCATGCGCTGTTATTCTGGCTGCTTTCCTGCGCAACGGACTGCCATGCACTGTTATTCTGACTGCCTTCCTGTGTCAGATGCTGCTCGCTTCTGATCTCCGGATTTTCTTCCCTGCGAGATGCTTCACTGCGGTATTCCATATGTTCATCGGTGCGGTCACTGTAACCAGCTTCCGAATCATGTTCTCTGTTATCTCTATCTTCTTCGTACATAATGATGATCTCCTTTCTGTACTTCTTTTCCTTAACTCTGTAAAGAACTATAACAGAAAAATGTGTTGCAATTGTGTTCCCTTTTCAATTTAATTGTGAACACTGCCTCTCCCCAAATAAAACCCGATTCCCATACAAAAAATGCCAGGGGCGCCAATCTGGCGCCCCTGGCATTTTCGTTACTTTATGATATTGTTTTTCTTACTGTCCCGGTCCCGCTACGGTTCCCGATACAGAAGAAGAACTGTTTCCGCTTCCGGATGGTCCACCGGATGAAACATTTCCGGTGCCCGGGCTGGTTGGCGTCGTGGACGTGCTGCCCGGATGGCTGGCCGCGCTGGTTGGCGTGGTGCTGCTTCCCGGATGGGACGCCGCAGTCGGAACCGTGCTGCCGGAACCGGACGATGTACTCTCACTGATGCTGCCCGGATGAGACGCCGCCGTAGTCGGGGTGGTAGAACTTCCCGGATGGCTGGCTGAACTGCTCTCCGTGGTGCTTCCCGGATGAGACGCGGAAGTACTCTCCGATGTGCCTCCCGGCCGGTCTGTTACTTTAGTATCCGCAATTCCGGATTCGCTGGCCGAACTCTCATTGTTCTTATGGTTATTGCGGCTTTCGGACTCTTTCAGGTTTCCATTTTCATCGGTCTCTACCGCTGTTGTAACGCTGTGGCTGCCGGAAATTGTCTCATCCTTTACGAGGAATCCGTCTGCGTCGGTCTCGTACTTTACATACTTACCGTCCGCATCGGTCTCCATCTTAAGCTTTTTGCTGACTTTCTTGCCGTTTTTGTCGTACTCATATACAGTCTGGTAGCCTTCCTCATCCTTGGACTTTTCGGAGGATTTGGTGGAAGCCGCCTTGGTCTTCTGCGGCTGTACCACACCGCCGCCGGTTCCGACATTACCCACAAACTGTCCTTCTTTATAAATGCCGGTATCGGAAGAAATCTTCGCGCTGATCTTCTTAACGGTCTCAGACGGAGTATAATCTTCGTCGCCAAAGAGGAACTTGTGCAGTTCAATGACATTGCTCTCCAGAGTAGCCGGAACAACCACGGCCCCCTTCTTGCCCATGTTCGCGTCGCCACGTGCCTGCGGGAATCCGGTGGTCTCTCCCAGATGGAACTTGCTGATATTTTTGGCATTGCTTACCAGGTCATCTACTCCGATACTGGTAGATACCTGCGGGAACACCGTTCCGATCAGGGTGTACAGAGTCTGGAAATCGGCTTTCTTGGATTTCTCAAACGCCTGCGCAATGATCTTACGCTGGCGCTCGGTACGCGCGTAGTCGGTATCCATGAGACGAAGACGTCCGTACGCTACCGCCTGAACACCGTCTAAATGGTTCATGCCTGCCTGTTTCAGCTGGTGGGAGCCAATGCCGGTTGCCTTTACCGTCTCGGTAATGAAGGAGTTAATATAGAAGAACTCCGCCTTGCTCAGCTCAATGTCCACACCGCCCAGAACGTCAATCGCGTTGGCTACGGCTTTCCAGTTAAAGGTCATGTAATCCTGAATCTGCAGATCCAGGTTGCGGTTCAACGCCTCGACCGCCTGTTTCGGGCCGCCTACAAAATATGCCTGGTTGATCTTGGTGTAGGAACCACTGTCATTAATATTTAAGTAAGAATCACGGTATACGGATACCAGCTTGATCTCGCCGGTGTCACGGTTCACGTTGCAGATGATAATAACATCCGAGTTCGTGGATTTCTCGATGGCGTTGTCACGAGCATCCACACCGAAAATGGCGATGGTCCAGTAACCCTTCATATTCTCTTCCGCATCCATCGCGATATCGTTGGTCTTGATCTCGCTGATCTGGAAATCCTCGGAGCGCTGGATCTGTGACATCATGCGGGCCATAAAGGCATAGCTGAAAATGGCCACCAGCGCGATACACTCTGCCACGATCATGGCAATAATGCGGCGTCTGCGTTTTTTCTTTGCCTCGCTGCGGCCAAAATCCGAGCGGCCGCCGCCCCGGCTGGCGCCTCCCACGTTCTTACCGGCCGCAGCCTCACGAACCGCCCGGCTGCCAGCGGTCTCCCGCGCGGCACTGCTGCGCACATCCGCGTCGAACGCTGCGTCCTGTCCGTAATCAGATCCGGCTGCAGCCTGGAAAGAAGTTTCTCCGCTCATGCTGCTTCTCCGCCTGGAACCTGCGCGTCCACGGCCCTTCTCCATTTCGTCCAGCATGTCCGGCTCGTATCTCCGGCCGGCGGGCTCCTGGACACTTTCCCGTTTTGGCTGCTTCGGAATCGCGTAGATGCGGGAATCTCCCATCACATCCAGTTCCCGCTCCGCTGCTTCCTGACGCTTCCTCTGGCGGCTCTCCCAGCGTTCCCGCTCAGACGGATAGCCATCTTCCTGTCTGGAAGAACCATAACCCTGCGTATCCCGCATGCGAGGGTTGCGTCTGCTTCTTCGCTCTGTACTGCGCTCTAACTCATCGTCAAAATCGTGACTCATTTTTGTACCTCATTCTCATTCCTGCCTGCTCCGGCGACCGGGTCAATAGGCGTTCTTATTAATAAAGCCTTTGAAAAATGTCAGAAACAATATCTTAAAGTCAAATCCCAAAGTCCAGTTTTCAATGTAATAAAGATCGTGCTCAATCCGCTTGGTAATGGAAGTATCGCCCCGGTAGCCATTCACCTGGGCCCAACCGGTCATGCCCGGACGAACCTGATGCTTGATCATGTATCTTGGAATTTCTTCCTTGAACCGCTCTACAAAATACGGCCGCTCCGGTCTTGGCCCCACCAGGCTCATGCTGCCAAACAGGACATTAAAAAGCTGCGGCATCTCGTCGATGCTGGTTTTGCGGATCACTCTGCCAATGGGTGTCACACGAGGATCCCGTTTCGTAGTCCACTCGCTCTTTTCCTTCTCCGGTGCCTGCACCTCCATGGAACGGAACTTGTACATCTTAAATGGACGGTTGTGAAGTCCCACCCGCTCCTGGCAGTAGATCAGCGGACCCGGAGAGGTCAGCTTGATCAGAATTGCCGTCACCAGCATAATGGGGGAAAACAGGATCAGGGCTACAATGGCACCGAAAATATCCACCGCCCGCTTCATAGCCGCGTTCAGCGGATCGTTCAGCGGAACATGGCGGATGTTGATAACCGGAAGCCCCTGCAGGTCCTCCGTGTAAGGCTTTGTCGGAATCACCTTATTGTAATCCGGAATAAATTTAGTGTGCACGCCGGATTTCTCACAGACTGCCACGATCTGTTCCAGACCGCCGTATTCCTTCAGGCTTAACGTAATGGCAATCTCATCCAGACGGTTCATGTCCAGAATCGGCTTTAGGTCCTTCATGGTTCCGATGACCTTGATGCCGCGGTAGTCATAGCCCCACGGTTTGTGGTCATCCAGAATGCCGCGTACCCGGTAGCCCCACTCCGGATTGGCCAGCACGCGGTCAATGTATCCCTCCGCCGCGCGGCTGTAGCCCACCAGAATGATATGTTTCTGATTGTATCCCTTCGCGCGCATGGAACGCAGCACGGTACGGATCAGATTTCGCTCCAGCGTCTCCGCTGCGATATTGGTGAGAAAGAAGCCCGCCATGAATCTTGCTGAAAACTCCCGCAGATACGGATTCTTTCTTCCCAGATAGAGGATTGTTCCAAAGAGGAACAGTCCGATCAGGTTTGCCTTGCAGATGTTGGCAAACTCCTGGCGCCTGCCCTGCACCCGCTTCGGCTTAAACAGATGAAAGATTGTATACAAAAGCAGATAGACTGGTACGACCACCACCAGGACCCGCATGTAAAACCAGGTCGGCAGGATACCAGCCTCCAGATCTGCTCCGAACAATCCGCTTTTCAGTGTAATAAACCAGCTGAATACATAGGCGACCGCGATTACCAGTGCATCCAGAAGCACATGCAGCCGGTTCAGTCTGGTCTGATTATCTTTTATCATATAGTCCACCTTTATGAACTGCTGTTTTCAACAGGCAAAACAGCAACGGATTTGCCAGTGTTCTGCCAAAACGGCAGTCTACCGGCATCATAATGGAATCGTAACGATTATACACGAATTTTCTGGATCAGTATATTAAATTTCTATTAACTTTTTGTTGCAGAAGCCAGTTTTTTCCGGATCTGGCGTCTGGAAAACTCGTAAATATAGAGCGCCGCGCCGTAAATCAGTTCCCATTCAATCGCAAGATAATTGCGAAAATCTTCCTTCCGGTATGGAACCTTCCGGGTCTTTTTCACGGTCCGGATGCCCTCTAAAACCCCGGCCACATAATCCTTCTCAAAGCCCAGCTTTTTAAAGAAGCAGTACTTTCCGGCAATGCCGGCGGCAATCGGAAGACTGTTTACCAGCAGCTGCGGGGCCGGCATGTTCTTATAATTTAAGTACACGTTATTGCGGGCCGCCAGCTTTACCTTAAAGGAGTTATACTTGGATCCGCTGGTGCCGCTTCCCACATGGAACACCTTTGCAGACGGACAGTATAAATTATAGTATCCCGCAATCTTCGCCCGGTATCCCACATCGATGTCTTCCAGGTACGCAAAATGCATCTCATCGAAATAGCCAATCTCCTCAAAGACCTCTCTGCGGTAAATAGCCGCTCCGGCACAGGAAGAAAAAATGTGGCAGGGACGGTCATAGCGTTCGATTTCCTGTCCCACGCCCCTCTGGTACGCCCAGCCCATAATGCTGTACATATCCCCGGCGTCATCCATCAGTTCCTTATGGTAGAGCTGAATCATCTTCGGGCTGACAGAAAAAATCTTCGGCGAAGTCTCAATTGCCTTTAACAGTTCGCCCACATACTCCGGCTCCGCCTCGGTGTCATTGTTTAAAAGGATCACATAAGGTGTTTTTGCGGCCCGGATCCCCACATTCACCGCTCCGGAAAAGCCAGTGTTGGTCTCCAGAAAAATGGAAGGAAGCCCATGCTCCTTCAGCCATTCCACGCTGCCGTCGGTGGAACCGTTGTCCACCACCAGCAGTTGAAAGTCACGGCAAAGCTGCCTGTCCAGAGCTGCCATACAGGGTTCCATGAATTTTAAGCCGTTGTAGTTTGGAATGATGATCGTAACTTTTTTCATGCGTCTTCCTCCAGCTTACTGCTCTTTGAGCTCAGGCAGCTTATACGGCTCACCGATCTTCTCTTTTAAGAGATCCCGCAGGGAGAAATCGGATTTTCTCAGGGTTAAGTTCGGGTTGTAGTACGGATCACCGTTCTGTAAAATATCCGGCCAGCGTTTTGCCACCAGCGCCCACTCACGGTTGAAGCGTGCCACCTTCTCCGGCGTATCCTCCAGACCGCGGGACTTGGACTCGTAGTGGTGCATCACCGCATACGGCGCGTAAACCACCAGATAACCGGCTGCCCGCACCTTCAGGCAGAAGTCCACATCGTTGAAAGCCACCGCCAGTTCCTCGGTCAGGCCGCCCACTTCCTCAAACACAGACTTTTTCACCATCAGGCAGGCCGCCGTCACGGCGCTGTAGTCCTGGGCACACATAGCCCGGTGGAAGTAGCTGTTCTCTGCCTCATGCAGGCCGATAAAGGTGTGGCCTGCCACACCACCAAAGCCGATCACCACACCGGCATGCTGAATGGTGTCATCCTCGTAAAGCAGGCGCGCACCCACAATGCCGACCTCTTTTCTCTGGCAGAAGCCCAGCATCTCCTCAAACAGGCGCGGGGCAATGATCTCGGTGTCGTTGTTTAACAGCATCAGGTATTCGCCCTTTGCGAAGGTTGCTCCAAAATTGTTGATGGCGGAATAGTTAAACTCCCGCTCCCAGCGCACCACCTTCACCTGCGGGAACTCCTTCTGGATCTTCTCGTAGTAGGCGAAGGTTTCCTGCTCGGTGCTGTTGTTCTCCACCACAATGAACTCCAGGTTCTTATAAGTAGCCCGCTCGATGATGGAGCGGATGCAGAGGTCCAGATCCACGCTGTGGTCCTTGTTCGGAATGATCACGGACACCAGCGGATCCCCCTGAATTTTAAAGGTGGTGTGGTAAATGCCATAATCTACGCCCTTCTCCACCTTCTCCGCCGGGATGCCGCAGCGCTCGTAATGGGCCATAATGGCTCTTGCACCCGCCTCAAAGGCGTACAGCTTACTCTCCGGATTGCTGGCGGTGGATTCCTGATGACAGCGCCAGTGATACAGCACCTTCGGGATATGGCGGATTTCCTTTGCGCTCTCGGTGCAGCGGAAGATAAAGTCATAGTCCTGGGCGCCGTCAAACTCGTGACGGAAGCCGCCCACCTGGTCTAACAGGCTGCGTTTTACCACAAACAAATGGCAGATATAATTGACGCTGGTTAAGAGATCCGGGTTGAAGTCCGGCTTGAAATGCGGGTCGAACAGCGCGCCGCCGTCCATATCCAGCTTGTCTTCATCAGAGTAGATCACGTCGCAGTCCGGATGCTCATTGATGGTCTTTGCCACCTCGTAAAGCGCATGCTCCGGAATGGTGTCGTCATGGTCTGCCAGGATGATGAAATCACCCTTCGCCATCTCCAGGGCCGCGTTGGTGTTGCCGGAAATGCCCAGGTTATCCCCCAGCTCCGACACATGGAAGCGGCTGTCTTTCTTTGTGTACTCCGCCATGACGCGGCTGACAATGGCACCCTCACCCTTCGGGCTTCCGTTGGCCACACAGACCTCCCAGTTTTTGTAGGTCTGGGCCAGAATGGAATCCAGCATCTCGCGCAGGTATTTCTCCGGAGTCTTGTAAGCCGGAATGACAATGGATAACAGCGGCTCATACGCAAACTTCGTTTCGCGCTGGTCTGCCAGTTCTTCCTCCTTCGGACGGGTCAGCTCATACCACTCACCGTAGTCATAGTCGTTATCCAGTCCCTGCAGCTTGTGGCGGGACTTTAAAAGCAGGGCCTTTAAGCCATGTTTTTTTCCAAATTCCAGCGCCACATGCACGGTCTCCATGTTCATGAGATCCTTGATCTTTTCCATGCGCTTGTGTGCCACGCTGGCCCGCTTCGCGATCAGCTCCTCATTATATTTCACCCGGGCCGTCTTTCCATCACAGCGGATCACCAGCCAGTAATCCGCGCCGCGCTCGTATGGGAACTGAATATCAAAGCCATAATCCCGGTCATAGACCTGCTTGTAATAGATCTGGCTGACATCATCTCTGCGGGTTGCCACATATTTGATATCCAGCGGCCTTCTGTTCTGGTCCAGAACCTCAAACTCCGCTCTGGACTCCGGTGTCTTTCCGATGACCCATCCGTTTAACTGAATGGAGTTTTCCCGGATTCTTACCACATCAATCTTGTATTTCATAACAAATTATTTCTCCTCGTAACCGTGCGGCACTGCCATCACAGTTATTTTTCCTCAAAATTCAGACGTTCTTCTTCCACAACAAGCGGACGGTGCATCACGCGCTGGTTGATGGAAAGCACATACTCTCCCACCATACCGATGAAAAAGATCTGCACCGACCCCAGAAACAGCATGCCGATGAGCATCGGTGCCATGCCAGCCGGGAAACGGTCCCACCAGATCAGCTTCATAACCAGGTACACAATGGCTACCACCATGCTTAAGAAGGCACTGATGGCACCCACAAAGGTTGCCAGGCGCAGGCCCGCCTTGGTGTAGGAAGTTACGCTGAGCATAGCCGCATCATACAGACGGTAGAAATTGTTGTGAGTCTTTCCGGCCCGGCGCTTCGGCTGCTCGTAAGGAATCTCCTTGCGCTTATAGCCAAGCTCTGCCACAATGCCGCGCAGAAACGGGGTCGGATCATCCAGATTTCTTAAGACCTCAATAAAATCCCGGTCATAAAGCCCGGATCCGGTAAAATGCTCAATCTGCTCTACGTCAGACAGCTTCTTGATGGTCTTATAATAGAAGCTTCTGAGTGCGTACATGATCTTGTTTTCCTTACTGCTGGTCTTGATGCCGATGACGATCTTGTAGCCTTCTTCCCAGGCCTTTACGTATTTCGGGATCATGTCCACCGGATCCTGGAAATCTGCCACCATCTCAATGACGCAATCTCCGGTCACCTGCAGCATGCCGTAATACGGAGAGTTGAACTGGCCGAAATTGCGGGCGTTGAAAATGGCCTTGATCTTCGGGTTTTCCGCGCAGAGCCTGCGCAGGATCGGGCGGGTGTCATCGGTTGAGTCGTTGTCGATGAACACCAGCTCATAGTCGTACTGGGGCAGATCCCGTGTCAGGGTCTCCAGCACCGCTTTGCTGATGGCCTCTACATTTTCCTGTTCGTTGTAGCAGGGGATCAGCACACTGATCTTTTTCATAATCGTTTCCTTCCAAAATTGTATTATTCAAGCATCCGCCGGATTCCCTCCGCAAAGGAAACCTGCTCCTTCCAGGTGCCGTCCGTCAGCCTTTTGATCGTTTCATTGACCGGGCAGATGGAAAGCGCGCCCTCCTTCGCCTGGACAAAGCTTCCATATTCCAGTTTTCCCCTTCCGCCGCAGAGGCTGTGGATTTCCTCCACAAAGTCCCGCAGCACCCGGGTATCCTCCGAAGCCACGTTCACCGCGCAGCACTCGCCCCGGTGGCCGTCACTGTAACGGTACAGCTCCACCACAGCGCGGGAGGCATCCGCAATATCCATAAAATTCCAGCGGTGGCGGCAGGCGCTTAAGGAAACCGTCTTTCCCTCCGGCAGTTCCCTTGTCAGCGTGGAAATGATGGACCACGGATGGTCGCCTTTTCCGTAAACGCTGAAAAACCGCAGATGATAATACGTCATCTGCATCTCGCGGCATAACTCCTTCGCCTGTTTAAAGAACGCAAGCTTGGCTTTTCCATATTCGTTGACCGGATGGCACTCCATGGATTCTTCCATGGTGCCGTCAGACGTAATTCCATACTCCACACGGGATCCCGCGTCCATAAACACCTGACAGCCTAAAAGCTTTGCCGCCTCGATGCAGCGCAGGGAGCCGTCGATGTTTAACTTCTGCACCTCGGGAGAGTCGATCTCCTGGCGGTTCACGCCGCGCCACGCAAAATGTAAAAACGCGTCGGCATGGCCAATCTGCGGCACACACTCCACTGCCTCATCCATCTGCGCCGGAATCCGGTGCAGATGCTCATGAACCGGAAGACAATCTGTTTTCTGCGACTCCGGGCGCACCAGACAGTACACCTCGGCCCCCTCGTCCAGAAAGCGCTTCGCCACATGGCTTCCAATAAAGCCGGTGGCCCCGGTCATCACGATCTGTTTTCCTGAAAGCTCTGTCATAATTCCTCCATCATTGCGTCTTCTCCACGAGCAGCATCTGCCAGGAGTTTCCGCATGTACTCGTAACTGTTCAGTACCCTCACAGTTACATGTACTCTATAAATGCTCGATCCGGTTGGTGCGGAGCGTCATGGTCTCCACCTTCTCACCGAACTTTGTCTTTATGATTCCCGCAATCTCATCGGTATAACCCGGCGCCACGATCAGAACCGCGTCCACCGGATCCTCAAAGTAATGATCCGGAGCCACAATCGGCACATGGGATGCCGGCGCGAACCGCCCCTGCTTGAACGGGGCTGAATCGATGATATAAGCCAGATGCTCCCCAAGCTCCGACGTGGATGCCAGGGTAAAGCCCTGATGGCTGGCGCCCCACATGGCAAGACGCTTGCCTTCACGGACCAGACGGTCGGTCAGCGCGCGCACCTCGCCGGTTACGATCTTATAGCCCTCGGTCAGAGGGGCGATGATGGTGGCGCCCGACGGTGTGCCGCTCTGAACGGAGCCTGCAGCACTGACATCCGCATCTGTCTCCGGCATTGCCGTCTTTCTCACAACCATGGACAGGGTATCCCGGTTGATCATCTCCTCCTCCAGCACCTCAAAACCACAATGGTTTAACAGCGCCCGCAGCGTATCAAAGGTGTAGTAGGCAATGTGGTCGCGGATCAGCTCATAGTAGCTTTCCTTTTCCAGAATATACTCCAGGCTCGGCACAGTCACAAGGCCCATGCCGTCCTCCGCCAGATTATTCCAGATGGCCTTCAGCATCACATCCGGCCTTGGCTGGTGTTCTAAAAAGTTAAAGGATAAGAACACATCAAAGGGCTTCTCCGGCACACTCCAGCCGCTCTCCTGCAGCATGGATGCCTCCGGCGAATGGCCAAAACGCTGGTCTTCCCGCTCCGGGAACTCTCTCCAGACATGAAGTCCTTCTGCCTGGGCGGTCTCCACCAGGTCTGCCTTGTGCTCCATACCGTAAATTTCTACCGGGAACTCCTGCAAAAATTTCAGGAATTCGCCCCGTCCACACCCCGCCTCAAAGAAGGTCTTTCCTTCCAGGTGATAAGTCTCGATCAGGTGACGGTACTGGCTGGTGCGCAGCTCCCGCATGGTGGAAGAACCACCGCCCGCCCGGATCACGTCGCGGTAATAAGACACCGGCTCGCAGTCAAACTGAACCAGCCCGCAGCCGCCGCACTGGCGCAGATGAAGGGTCACACCCTCATCCTGCTGCACTTCCTTCGCATCCGGAATGTCCTGGGCCGAAGCCGGGGCGGATGTTAGCTCAAAGAGGCTCTGTTCCGGCAGGAGTTTCCCGCAGGCTATGCAATGTTTCATAAATTCCCTCCGCAAATGTTGTGGCAGGCCGCCAGGAAGTCTCCCGCAGAATCCGGCTGATGTCCGGCATCAGGTCTGCCGGTCCCTCCGCATTCTGGGGGCGTGCTCCATAGCTGTAGCTTCCACGATGTCCACACAGAGCATACATTTCCTCAATGTAGCTCCGGAGCGGCCTGGTGTCGCTGCTGCCAATATTGTAGACACCGGCCGGAGCCTCCGTAAGCAGGGAGACCAGGGCCGCTGCCGCGTCATCGATATAAAGAAAATTCCAGTTCTGTGTACACTCCCCAAGCTTCATGCTGCCGCCCTCGCAAAAGGTGCGCAGGCAGGACTGCACCAGGGACCAGGGATGATCCCCCGGGCCGTACACACTGTATATCCTCGTATGAATATACTCCATATTCTTCTGTTTGCAAAGTATTTTCGCTTTTTCGCAAAAATCCACCTTTGCCTTGCCATATTCAGACACCGGATGACAGGGCGTATCCTCTGCCACGGTCTGGTGCCAGACTCCGTACTCCGCCTGGGAACCGGTAAACAAAAAGCGGCGGCAGCCAAGGGCTGCTGCTGCCTCCACCGCGTCCAGGGCATAGGTGACATTGCGCTGCTGCACATCCCGCTTTGTGCGGTTGTCGCTGCCCGCGCCGTCCCAGCCAATGTGGACCCAGGCATCTGCCGAAAAGCCGTGCAGCGTCCGGATATCCGCAAGATCCAGCGGGCAAATGGTCACAAGCCCGCTCAAATCTCCGGATGCCAGCTCTTCCAGATGCTTCATATTAGACGAAGCGGGGCGGACCACCGCAAAAACCTGGTGCCCCGCCTCCATTAATTTTTTCACTGTTGCCGCGCCGATAAAGCTTGTGGCGCCTGTTACTACAACCTGCATTATTTTATCCTCGGAATGATCATCAGTTTGTCCATCTCCTCATCCGGAAGGAATGGGGAAAGATCCTCAAGCGGCGGAGATACTAACGTACCGTCCGGCAGACGCTTTGCGGAGGACTTCGGCTCAAAGTTCTGGTCTGTGGTCACATAGAATTCGCAGATCACCGGGCCGTCCATGGCCAGGGTCTTCTCTACAGCCTCAGCCAGTTCCTCATTGTGATGTGCCACAACATAAGGATAGCCGTAAGCCGCGGCCAGCTTCTCCATATCCGGGAAGCTTAAGTCATGGCTGTCCACGCCAATACCCACCAGCGGCTCGCCAAAGAAATTCTTCTGGGTCTGGCGGATGGAATGGTAACCGCCGTTGTTGATCAGGAAGATCTTGATCGGCATCTTGTGGTGGATGATGGTCTGCAGCTCCTGAATATTCATCTGAATGCTGCCCTCGCCGGTCAGCAGAATGATATCGTGTTTGCTGTAGCCGTCTCCCTCATGCTCCGGATCATGGGCTGCCATGCAGGCGCCAATAGCCGCCGGAAGGTCATAACCCATGGAAGCGATCGCGGAGTTGGATAAGAACCGCTGTCCTTTCTTCATGATGTAAGCATGGCCGCCTACCACACAGGCAGAACCGTTGCCGACTACCGTGATCTGGTCTTCACTTAAGCGGCTGCTGAGTGCTTCCACAACTGCGTAGACATTCGCCTCCCGGGTCGGATCCGGCTTTAACTGCTCCTTGCGGATGGTAGGATATTTCTCGCGGTACATGCGGCAGGTCTCGCTCCAGGTCATGCCCGGCAGGCCCTCGCCGCCGTCAAATACCGGCTTCTTGTCATATTCTTCCCGAAGAACCGCAGCCATAGTCTCCATGAGATCCTTCGCGTCCGCGTGAACCGGCATGTCCACATGCACACTCGGCTTCTTTAACTCCTCCGGATCGATATCGTTCACGATCACATAGGCCTCCCGGGCCCAGGTCTTGTAATTATAGCCCACCTGGCGGATGCTTAAGCGGCTTCCCACGGAAAATACCAGGTCACTGTTCTGCACGGCCAAATTGCCTGGGCGGTCGCCCATGTTGCCCGGTCTGCCCACATACCACGGACAGTCATCGTACATGCAGTCATCGGCATTCCAGCCCACTACCGCCGGAATGCCCAGTCCGTCTGCCACTTCCATGAAGGCGTCAAACGCTCCGGCAATACGGATTCCGTTACCCGCGTACAGAACCGGACGTTTCGCGTTTTTGATCTTCTCGATGATCTCTCTTGCTGTTTCTCTGGAAACTTTTTTCGGAAGTACCTGACGGTGCTCGCCCTTTCCGGCATAATCCTCCGGGATCGCATGCGGCGGCTCTACCTCACTGGTTCCCTCGGTGCCATGTACCCCTGCCAGAACGGCTTTCTTTTCTGTTTCCTCAGTTGCTCCGGCAAATACAGCCGCGCCGGAGGTGTGGTCCATGCCAACGGTATGCAGCGCCCAGCCGGTACCGCCCGCCTCATAGTCCTCAGCATCAAAACCTGCCAGCTGCTCCGTGTCTACATACGCACCCTGTACATCCAGCGGAATGTCCAGCCAGGTCGGGCCAGGACGTCCGGATGTTGCCAGATACAGTGCCTTTTCCAGACAATAGCGGATACGCAGCGGATCAATGACCATCTCGCTGTACTTGGTCATGCAGTCGATGGATTTCACAATATCAAATTCCTGGTCACCCATGGCGCGGATGCCCACGCCGGACCAGCGTGCAGTGGTGTCGTAGCGCACCTGACCGGATAAAACAAGCATGGGGATGGAATCCAGCCAGCCGCCCACCACACCGGTAATGGCATTGGTGCCGCCAGGGCCTGTGGTCACGCACAGCGCTCCGATCTTGTTGTGGATTCTGGCATAGGCCTCTGCCGCAATGGCGCAGGCCTGCTCATGATGCTGATACAGGCAGTGCAGTCCTTCCTGATGGCCCAGCGCGTCATTCAAATGCATGGCGCCTCCCCCTGTAACCGTAAAGACCTGATTGATGCCTGCTTCTACCAGTTTCCCGGCAATGTAGTTGGATACTTTGATCTTCATTGGGAATCTCCTCCTGTTGTGTTTTGTATGGATCTCATGCGGTGCTTTCGCCGCTTTCTTTTCTTTCAATGCTATTAGTATACCATACTATCAGACATCCTGCACCCGGAATTTCCGGCTGGCAGACCGTGCCACCATTTCCAGTAACCTTCACTTTTCAAGAGGAATCAAATCCGCTATAATCGGCACCGTAATGCAACTGCGGATTTTCGGCCAACTTTCCACAAGCAAAAAGGAGAAATCAAACGTTATGAACAAACATTACAAATTACTGGCTGTATTATCCACCGCGGCAGCAATGTCAGCGGCAACCCCTGCACTTGCCCTTTCCATCCCGGGAAGCGTATCCACCGTACTGGCGGCAACCGCCGGCTGGGTGAATGAGGACGGCGAGCTCCGCTACAAAGACAGCGAAGGCTACTACCTGACCGATTCCTGGAAAAAGAAAGATGGTGAGTGGTATTACTTAAACGAAGACGGCTACATTTCCCGTTCCTGCATGATTGATGAGTATTATGTAAACGAGGAAGGCCGCCGTGTCATGAACCAGTGGGTCAGCGAAGCCAATGAGGACGAGTGGGATTCCGAGGCTCCGGATACTTACTGGTACTACTACGGAAAAGACGGAAAAAGCGTTGTCTCCAAATGGCAGGAGATTGACGGAAAGAACTACTATTTTAATGAAGAAGGCCACATGCAGACCGGCATGCTGGAGTTAGACGGCGCCACCTATTATCTGGGCGAAGAGGGTGACGGCATTATGAAGACCGGCTGGATCGAACTGGAGAATGAGGATGAGGATCTGGACCAGGATACCGTATGGCATTTCTTTGACAACAGCGGACGCATGGTTGTAAACCAGATTGACCGCAAGATCGACGGCTCCTACTACACCTTCCAGAACGGCATCCTGCAGACCGGATGGTTCCGCCTGCCGGAAACCGCCCAGACTCAGGCCGGCGGCAATCAGAATGATACTGTCCTGACAGATGCCGAAACCGGCGCAGACGCTGAGAATGCAACTGCCTCCAACGCAGACACTGCTTCCAACGAAAACAATTCCGGTGCCGCAGCGACCCAGACTGCTCCGGCTATCGCCTCCTATCAGTTCTACGAAGAGGACGGCAAACGCGGAAATGGCTGGTACCAGATGGAAGGCGCGCCGGAGATCAGTGAAGACGGCGAAACCTTTATCTTCTATGTTAAGAATGGCCGCCCGTACTACGCGGCAAACGGCGTACAGGTATTTACCGTAGACGGCAAGCGCTTCGGCTTCAACGAGCGCGGCGAGCTGCAGACCGGTCTCCAGAGCGTCATTACCGAAGACGGACAGACCGCAAACTACTACTTTGGCGACGACGGCATTATGAAGACCGGAAAACAGACCATCTACGATGAGGATCTTGGTGAGAACCAGACCTGGTTCTTCTACACCGACGGCGGCAACAAGGGCCGCGGCTTCCACGGCGTGCGCGACAACAATGTCTACACACAGGGGCTGCGCCTGGACGCAGACCGCGACCTGCGCTACGCACCGGCACAGTTAGACGGCGTATCCTACCTGGTGGGAACCAACGGCGCCATTCAGAAAGCATCCTCCTCTTCCAAATCCGCGGCAAAACCGGAGCTTGGAAATGGATTCAAGGATGTAAAAGACTCCAACGATAAAACCTGGACCGTTGATGTAAACGGAATCATTCAGGAGTAAACACACAATTTCATCCGTTCAAAATGATGGGGCTGTCGCACTAACGTGCGGCAGCTCATTTTATATATCCAACACAAAACGCCGAGCTTCGAAAAGCCCGGCGTT
>NZ_JBBMFJ010000021.1:0-69241 GCF_040096075.1 Ventrimonas faecis | reverse complement strand
ATATAGAATCATGCCAGTTATTGCAATATCAGAAATCAAAAGCAGGCAATTCATCCTACCACCTAAAGAGGATGGGGAATTCTTGCAATGTTTAGTTAAAGGAAAAGTGAATACTGCAATCTGTTACGCCAAAGTCATAGAACCGGAAGCGGTGGAACAGATTCGGCGGCTGTGTGATTATGAAATGACAAAGGGATCAAGAATCCGGATTATGCCAGATGTGCATGCCGGAAAAGGCTGTACGATCGGAACCACAATGACCATTATTGATAAGGCAGTTCCTAATGTCGTTGGAGTAGATATCGGCTGTGGAATGTATACAGTAAACCTCGGGAAACGGGAAGAGATGCCGGAAGATCTCTGTTATCTGTCGGGCGTTATCTGGATGACTACCTCCACGATGTTGCGGTTTGTCAGGCATTTGCACGCAGAAACAGGGAAATAATGGCGCTGCTGATTCCAGTCAATATGAGAGACGGAAGCATTCTTGCTGTTGGAAAAGGAAATCCGGAATGGAATGATTCGGCGCCTCATGGAGCAGGACGGGTCATGTCCCGCACCAGAGCGCTTCAGGAATTAACCATGAGGCGATATAAAAAAGCCATGAAGGGAATTTATACAACTTCGGTAAATGAGCGTACGCTGGATGAGGCGCCAATGGCTTATAAATCTCTTGGAGATATTCTGGATGTGATCCAGGAATCTGCAGAGATAAAAGAAATCCTGAAACCGGTATATAATTTCAAGGCGTCCGAATAAGTCTGGCTGCATGGAACGGGTTAGTCCCAGCGTCCGTCATTCATCCGGGCGCTCTTGGTTCCCGCATAATAAAAATTCCAGACAACCATGTAAGTATTCCGCACTGCATCGTCTTCACATACGATGCAGACTTTTTTTATAGAAGACTCCCCTGCGTCTCCAAAATCAAGGATTGCCCGGTAAATCTGGCTGATAGCCCGGAATAAGAGGGGCTGGGAAGCGCAGGAGAGGGACGGGAAGAACACGGTTTCTGCGCCGACTTTGGATGCAGCCTGAAGTTCTGCCTCGTAGCGTGCGCTGAGCGAAGTGAGGTCACTGGAATCCGGGATCATGCGAAGCGTAGCACTGGTGGCATCGTATCCCTCTAAGGTTGTATCCTGCTTCTGGATGGTCTGAATTTCTAACATAATGATGAAAAGTCCTTTCTGGTTATTTCTACTATTATAGAAAAGAAATGAGAAAAAGTAAATGTGGGATTTTATGGCGTGTAATTTTTGCAAAATCTGAGGTGCAGGCAATCTCAGATTTTTTATTTCAGATGTGTACAAAAACGATGTATCGCCGGAGTTATAATAAAAACATCGTAACTGTTCAGTACCCTCACAGTTACGGGCAAAAAACCATTGAAAATTGCCTTCGGCAATGGGATTTTTGCCTGCAAGCCCATGTTTTCATACGGTCAGCGCAGTGAATGCGCAGACCTACTGAACAGTTACAAAACATCAAAAGATGATAACTGGTATTTTTATGGGACAGGCAATTCGGTATCATAAATTTATAAAGGCCATGGCGGCCGGTTGAAGTTTTTTACAAAGAAACTACCGTGAATACAGGGGAGGAAATGCAGATGAGTAAGTATGTGATCGTCGATTTGGAGATGTGCAAGGTGCCAAAGCCTATGAGATCAGAACGGTATCACAGAGGTTCAGAAACCATTCAGATCGGGGCAGTGCTGGTGGATGAAAACCTGCAGATAACCGATGAATTTTCTACATATGTTCATCCGGAATACGGTTCGATCAACGGTTTTATCCGGAATCTGACCGGCATCACATCGTTTGATGTAAAAGATGCATGCAGTATGAGAGAGGCACTGGAGCACTTTGCAAGCTGGGTTCCGGAAGATGCTGTCTGCGTTTCCTGGAGCAGCAGTGATGAAAATCAGATCCGTTATGAAATGGAAGCCAAAGGAATTGAACTGCCGCGCCTGGAGCAGCTTCTGGATTCCTGGAAAGATTGCCAGAAGACATTTTCCGAGAAAATTTGGGAAAATAAAAAATATCGTTTATCCGAAGCCTTGATCATAGCAGACATTGCCTTTGATGAGCATCTGCACAATGGTCTGATCGATGCCAGAAACACGGCTCTGCTCTTTGTTAAAATGGAAAAAGAACCGATATTGGTACTGAATCCGTATTATCAGAGGGGAAGAGAGGAAGAAGATGTGGAAATGAACAGTCTGGCCAGCCGCCCGTTTGAATTGCCGGAGCTGAAGCTTCTGGTAGACGCCATTCAGTCTTCCAAATTTATTACTGAAAAAAAGACAAATGAACTGATCAAAAAGCTTGAAAAGCTGGTCAGCCGGTATGACGCGCAGAAGTTGCAGCGACAGGTGTATGTATCTGGCCGTGTCAAGACCATGAATGAGAAAATTTACTATGCGGTGGATACCATCCATAACGCGATTTCGGAAAAACGGCAGATCACGTTCCAGTATTATCAGTGGAACGCGAAAAAGCAGATGGTACGGAAGGAGGCATCTTGACAAGGTGTCTTCTTTTTCTTATAGTCATAAGAAAGGGACTGCGAACAAAGCAGCGCCGGAAGGAGAGAAAAGATCATGTCAGAGACATTAAAGGTACTGGAAACAAGAAGAAGCTGCCGCGCGTTCAAACCGGAGCTGATTGAGGAAGAAAAGCTGCAGGCAATCATCAAAGCCGGAACCTACGCAGCAACCGGCATGGGCAGGCAGTCTCCGATTATTATTGCGGTTACGAACAAAGAACTGAGGGATAAGCTTTCTGCCATGAACGCGAAGTTTATGGGAAAAGACGAGAGCTTCGACCCATTTTACGGAGCCCAGGAGCTGCTGATTGTCCTGGCCAACAAGGCTATGCCGACCTACCTCTACGATGGAACTCTGGTCATGGGAAATCTCATGAATGCCGCAGCAGACCTTGGCGTGGACAGCTGCTGGATTCACCGCGCAAAAGAAGAGTTTGAGACACCGGAGGGCAAAGAGCTTTTAAAGAGCCTTGGCATTGAGGGAGATTATGAGGGAATCGGTCACCTGGTGCTTGGCTATGCGGCTGCTCCGTTAAAGGAGGCAGCGCCGAGAAAAGCGGATTACGTTTACTATGTCCGGTAAAGGAGACCATACGATGTTTTTTTAAGAAGATGGCAAGGAAGTAAAATAAGGAAATAAAATGAGGACGCGTCTGAAAATGGCGCGTCCAAATCATTTATAAAAATGACAAACTGTGATAGGATTAGAGTCAGACAGGGAATACAAGGAGAGGCAGAAGAGTATGGATTATTTATTTGCGCCGATGGAGGGCATTACCGGCTATGTGTTCCGAAATGCCCATCACCGGCATTTTCATGGCATAAAGGCGTATTACACCCCATTTATTTCACCGAACCAGACACGGAAACTGACACCCAGGGAACTCAATGATGTGAGGCCGGAGCATAATGAAGGAGTACCGGTCATTCCGCAGATTCTGACAAACAAGGCAGATGATTTTCTGTGGGCGGCAGGACGGCTGAAGGAACTGGGTTATACAGAAGTAAACTTAAACCTTGGTTGTCCGTCGGGAACGGTGGTTGCAAAAAAACGGGGTTCCGGTTTTCTGGAATATCCGATGGAACTGGATGAGTTTTTGTATCAGGTTTGTGATGGCCTTTCCAAAATGGGAATGGAGCTGTCTGTCAAGACGCGGGTTGGAAAAGAAAAGTCGGAGGAGTTTGAGGAACTGCTGTCCATTTACAACCGGTATCCACTGAAAAATCTGATTGTGCACCCGAGAGTTCAGGCGGATTATTATAAGAATCACCCGCATATGGAGGCCTTTGACCTTGCGGTGCGGGACAGTAAAAATCCGGTTTTTTATAATGGAGATCTCTTCAGCGCAGCAGAAATCCTGCAGTTTGAACGGGATTATCCGGGAATTCCCACTGTGATGCTGGGCCGGGGATTATTGACAAATCCGGCGCTGGCGGAGACAGAAGTTTCGCAGATTACACAGGAGAATACGGCCGCTGCACCGCACCTTACGGCGGAGCGTATCCGGGCTTTTCATGAGGAGGTGCTGGAAGGATACCGGCAGGCCATTCCGGGAGATAAGAATGTGCTGTTTAAGATGAAGGAGCTCTGGACCTATCTGGGAGAGGCCTTTGAGGACAGTGCGAAGCCGATGAAGAAAATCCGCAAGGCACAGCGGATGGAGGAGTATCGGGCCGCGGTAGAGAGTCTTCTAATGGAGAAGCAAATTCGCAGGGAACCTGTATTTCCGGGTTGGAATAAATGAAATGGAGAAGAGTCTGGGAGGAATCATACATGGCAGTAAATGTGGTTGCGGTGGATAACGCGCCGGAGCTTCTGGAAAAAATCGAAGGGATTTTCCGTAATATGGATGGGGTCAACCTGCTGAAAACCTTTGAGGAGGCGGTGGCTGTGGTGGAGTTTGTGAAAGAAAACCCGGTGGACATGGTATTTACGGATATCGTCATGCCGGATATCAGCGGCATCAGCCTGGCAAAAGAACTTCATAAGCTGGGCAATGCTCCGGCAGTAGTACTCATGTCCAGCATTCCCGGATTTTCCCTGGAGGCGTGGAAAATCCAGGCATATGGATTTATCGAAAAACCGTACACGAAACATGATATCGTGAAAATGATCGAGCGGTATCGCAGTGAGGCGGATCAGAAGGAAATCTGATGTTCCTGCAGCTTGGCAGACATTTTCTGAGCTGCAGCAAAAAAACGGGAAAGCAAGTTGACGGCGGTTTTGGTGGGCATTATAATAGAGGGGATTGTGGATGAAAATGATCCAATGCCTGATTTTAGAAGAGGCCACAGTCTGATCAAAGAGAAACAGACAACACAACATAGAATACAAAAACAGGAGGAGACACAATGCGCGATACTTACATTTCTGATTCCATTTTATACGTGGGAGCAGATGATAAAACACTGGATATTTTCGAGAGCCAGTATCCGATTCCGAATGGAGTCAGCTATAATTCTTATGTGATCATGGATGAAAAGGTGGCCGTGATGGACACTGTGGATAAGCGCGCTACCGATGCGTGGTTTGAGAATCTTGCAAAGGCGCTGGGAGACCGGAAACCGGATTATCTGGTGGTATCCCATATGGAGCCGGATCATGCGGCAAATATCAAAAACTTTGCGGACCGTTATCCGGAAACTAAAATTGTCGGAAACGCAAAGACTTTTGCCATGATGGATCAGTTCTTTGAAATGGATTTAACAGACCGTAAGGTAGTGGTAAAAGAGGGTGAGACCTTAAATCTTGGCGCACATACCCTGCAGTTTTTCATGGCACCGATGGTACACTGGCCAGAGGTTATGGTAGCTTATGAGCAGAATGAAAAAATTCTGTTCTCTGCAGACGGCTTTGGCAAGTTTGGCGCGCTGGACGCAGAAGAGGAGTGGGCAGAGGAAGCAGCCCGCTACTTCTTAAATATCGTAGGAAAGTACGGTGTACAGGTTCAGGGTCTGTTAAAGAAAGCGTCCGGTCTGGATATCCGGATGATCTGCCCGCTGCACGGACCAATCTTAAAAGAAAACCTGGGCTATTACATTGACAAATACCAGACCTGGAGCACTTACCAGCCGGAGAAGCATGGCGTTATGGTGGCATATGCTTCTATTCATGGAAATACTGCTCAGGCTGCAGAAGAGATGGCAGAAATGCTTCGTGCAAATGGCGAGGAAGTGGAGGTATTTGACTTATCCCGCACGGATGTTTCCCTGGCAGTGCGCAAGGCATTCTACTACGACCGTCTGGTACTGGCAGCCGCAACCTATGATGGCGGCGTATTCCCGTGCATGGAAGAGTTCCTGCTGCACTTAAAATCCAAGAACTTCCAGAAGCGTACGGTAGGCCTTATCGAGAATGGCTCCTGGGCACCGTTAGCAGGAAAGATCATGCGTGGAATTCTGGAGCCAATGAAGGATGTTCATGTACTGGAGCAGGTGGTCACTATCAAATCCGCAGTGCATGAGGATACCAGAGAAGCCATGAAAGCCATGGTAGATGCATTGAAATAAAAAATACAATACGACAGAAAAATGCTGGGGCGTCAGTTTTTGGCGCCCCGGCATTTTTCGTATTTACTCTTGACAACAGTGTATTATATGGTAATATAAACATATGAATAGTTGTTCATGTAAAGAAACGGAGGAATGCTATGACAGAGGCAGAAAAAATCCAGATTGAGCAGGAAGTGGAAGATGGTTCCTGCGAGTTCATGCATGTCCATGAGGAAATTGTGAAAAAGGTGGAGGGCGTGATGCCGGACGAGCAGCAGCTTCTGGATCTGTCGGAGTTTTTCAAGATATTTGGGGACTCTACGCGGATCAAGATTTTGTATGTGCTCAGCCAGTCGGAGATGTGTGTCTGCGACATCGCAACTCTGCTGCAGATGGGACAGTCGGCAATTTCCCATCAGCTGAGAGTCTTAAAGCAGATGCGTCTGGTGTCCTTCCGGCGGGACGGAAAGACCGTATTTTATAAGCTTGCCGATGCCCACATCCAGACCATTCTGGCTCAGGGTATGGAGCATATCAGCGAGTAAAATTCTGGCAGAAAGCTGTGAAACGAAAAAAGTCCTGCGCATACATGGTCAGGACAAAGTGAAAAATAAAAGGAGAGAATATCATGAAGAAGATCATCAAATTAGAAGGTTTATGCTGTGCAAACTGTGCTGCAAAGATTGAGGAAGGCGTAAAGAAATTAGATGGCGTGAACAGCGCAAGCTTAAGCTTCATGACCCAGCGCCTGATCATGGAAGTGGAAGATGGAAGAGAGGATGCGCTGGTTGAGGCAGCAAGAGCTGTTGCCGCAAAGGTTGAGCCGGAGGCTGAATTTAAGGTACTGCGCTAAAACGCAGGAATGTAAAACGAACATTGCATGGTCAGCCAGTGAGGAACCCTGAAGTGCCAGAATTCTGGCAGCAGATCATGAGAAAAGGAAATTAGTATGACGAAAAAGCAGAAAAAAATGGTGACCCGGCTTGCGGTCAGTGCTGTTTTCTTTGTAATTGCCATGTGTATGGAGAAAAAGACATCCTGGGCGTGGGTCCCGTTTGTCCTTTCCTATCTGGCCGCGGGATATGACATTCCGCTGCGGGCTTGCCGCAATTTGAAAAACGGTCAGGTGTTTGATGAAAATTTTCTGATGACCATTGCTACCTTTGGCGCGTTCGCCATCGGTTCTCTGGAGGAAGCTGTGGCGGTTATGCTGTTTTATCAGGTCGGAGAACTGTTCAACGACTATGCGGTTAACAAGTCCAGAAAATCCATCACAGATCTGATGGATATCAATCCGGAGTACGCAAACCTTCTGCGGGACGGGGAAGAGGAACAGGTAGATCCATATGAAGTAGAAATCGGAGATACCATCATCATCCGCCCGGGCGAGAAGGTGCCGCTGGACGGCATTGTTCTGGAGGGCAGCTCTACGCTGGACACCAAGGCCCTGACCGGAGAGTCCATGCCGGCAGAGGTGGAAGCAGGCCAGAATATCGTGAGCGGTTCCATCAACCTGACTGGTGTTCTGAAGGTGCAGACCACCAAGCTGTTTGATGATTCTACCGTGGCAAAGATTCTGGAACTGGTGGAGAACGCAAGCTCCAGAAAAGCGAAGGCCGAGGCCTTTATCACCCGCTTTGCCCGTGTATACACCCCGGCTGTGGTTATCCTGGCAGCTATTCTGGCTGTGCTTCCTCCGCTCATTTTGGGTGGATGGAGTACCTGGATATACCGTGCCTGCAGCTTCCTGGTTGTTTCCTGCCCGTGCGCGCTGGTGATTTCTGTTCCCTTAAGCTTCTTTGGCGGCCTGGGCGCGGCATCCAGACAGGGCATTCTTATGAAGGGCAGTAACTATCTGGAGGCTATGGGCAGTCTGGATACTGCTGTGTTTGATAAGACAGGAACCCTGACTACCGGTAAGTTTGAGGTAACCGATGTGTCTCCGGTGCAGGGAAGTAAGGAAGCGCTTCTGGAGCTGGCAGCGCTTGGCGAATACAATTCCAACCATCCCATCGCGCAGTCGATCAAACAGGCTTATGGAAAAGAAGCGGATACCAGCCGTATCGGCCAGGTGGAAGAGATTTCCGGCCATGGCATTCATGCACAGGTACAGGTAGATGGTGTGTGGAAGGAGCTTTACATCGGCAACCAGAAGCTTATGGAACGGCAGGGTGTTGCTGTTACCACTCCGGCAGCAGTTCTGGGAACTACCCTGTATCTGGCAGATGGAACCACCTACCTCGGTTCTATCGTCATTTCCGACAGTGTCCGTCCGGATGTTCCGGCGATGCTGGCCGGTCTCAAAAAGCAGGATGTGAGCAAACTGGTGATGCTGACTGGAGATAAAGAAGAAGTTGGAAAGAAGGTCGCTGAGTCCATTGGCATTACCCATGTATTTGGCAACCTGCTTCCGGGTGACAAGGTAGCGAAGGTGGAGCAGCTTCTGAAGGAAAAGCCGGAAGGAAAGACGCTGGCATTTGTGGGGGACGGCATCAATGATGCGCCGGTTCTGGCCCGCGCGGATGTAGGTATCGCCATGGGCGGAATCGGTTCCGACGCGGCTGTGGAGGCAGCAGATGTGGTCATCATGGATGATGAACCGTCCAAAATCGTGGACGCCATCTGCATTGCCAGAAAGACGGTAGGCATTGTCAAGCAGAACATCATTTTCGCCATTGCGGTCAAGATTGCGGTTCTGATTCTGGTAGCACTCGGTTACGCAACCATGTGGGCAGCCGTGTTCGGAGATGTGGGTGTTTCCGTGCTGGCCATCCTCAATGCGATCCGGGCACTGAGCTATAAAAAATAAGGTTCGCGCAGCGCGTGAACAGCAACAAATAAGCAGGTCTGTCAATAGTTGACAAAAAACAGGGAAGCTGTTATCATCTGTTGTATGAAAACGTGTCCTGGTGAGATACCAGGAGCAAACAGTCACGAAACGAGGGCGTTTCAGGTAAACCGTGCAGGCGGCTTTCTTGACGCCCTCGTTTTTCCGTTATAAAATAATATCATATCATGGAGGGAGAATGACATGAGCAGATATACGAAAAAAGATATCATCCGTATGGCAGAGGAAGAGGATGTGGAGTTTATCCGTCTTCAGTTCACAGATATTTTCGGAATGCTGAAAAATGTGGCAGTTACAGCCAGTCAGCTGGAAAAGGCGTTAAACAACCGCTGCATGTTCGATGGTTCTGCAATCGAGGGCTTTGTGCGGATTGAGGAATCCGATATGTATCTGTATCCGGATCTGGATACCTTTGCGATTTTTCCGTGGAGACCGCAGCAGGGCAAGGTTGCCCGCCTGATGTGTGACGTGTACCGTCCCAACGGCGAGCCCTTTGAGGGAGATCCGCGCTATGTTTTAAAGAAAGTCTTGAAAGAGGCGGCAGACATGGGTTATGAGTTCCATGTGGGACCGGAGTGCGAGTTCTTCTTATTCCATACGGATGAGGAAGGCCGCCCGACCACCAATACCCATGAGAATGCCAGCTATTTTGATGTGGGACCGATCGATCTGGCAGAGAATGTGCGCCGTGACATCGTCCTGAATCTGGAGGACATGGACATTGAGGTGGAGGCATCCCACCACGAATTATCCCCGGCCCAGCATGAGATCGATCTGGAATATACGGAGGGACTGGCAGCAGCGGATAATATCATGACCTTTAAGATGGCGGTAAAGACCATTGCAAAACGCCACGGCCTTCACGCAACCTTCATGCCAAAGCCAAAGGCAGGCATGAATGGTTCCGGCATGCACATCAACATGTCCCTGGCCGATGCCCACGGCAAGAATCTCTTCGTGGATGACAATGACAGCCTTGGCTTAAGCAAAGTGGCATATCAGTTTATGGCAGGAATCCTGGCGCATATCCGGGAAATCACCCTGCTCACCAATCCGCTGGTCAATTCTTATAAGCGTCTGGTCCCGGGCTATGACGCTCCGGTCTGCGTGGCCTGGTCTGCGCACGCAAACCGCAGCGCGCTGATCCGTATTCCGAGTGCGCGCGGGGAAGACAGCACCCGCATTGAGCTGCGTTGCCCGGATTCCGCAGTGAACCCGTACCTGGCGCTGGCAGCCTGCCTGGCAGCAGGTCTGGACGGCATCAAAAAAGAAATGACACCTCCGGCCAGTGTGGACTGCAACGTTTTTGCCATGACGGATGAAGAAATGCGCACACTTGGCATTGAGCAGCTTCCGCAGACACTGGGCGAGGCTATTGAAGCGTTTGAGGGCAGCGCATTTGCGAAAGAATTGCTTGGAGATCACATTTACACCAAATATCTGGAAGCAAAGAGCGCAGAGTGGAAGAAGTTCCGCGCGGAAGTAACCGACTGGGAAGTGCAGGAGTATCTGTATAAGTTCTAGTGGAGTGGTTTTCCACAGTCACCTGACATCAACCCCCCGGAGGTGAGCGTTTTGGCAAACATCATTGTGGCATTTTCCAAGCCGGAAGACGCAAAAAGCATAAAAAACATACTGATGAGAAACGGGTTTGAGGTAATCGCTGTCTGCACATCCGGAGCGCAGGTCCTGTCCCAGATGGAAGAGTTAAACTGTGGGATTGTAGTGTGCGGCTACCGCCTGACAGACATGCTGTACTCGGAACTGCGTGACTGCATGAATGCGGAATCAGCAATGCTGATGATCGCGTCCCCGAATAAATGGTCTGCGGATGCGCCGCAGGATGTGGTGTGTCTGCCCATGCCGTTAAAAGTCCATGACCTGGTGGGAACCCTGGAGATGATCGTGCAGACCCAGGCAAGACGCAGAAAAAAACTGCGCCAGCAGCCAAAGCAGCGCGATGAGAAACAGCGCACCGTGATTGACAAGGCGAAGGCACTTCTTATGGAGCGCAACAGCATGACCGAGGAGGAAGCGCACCGGTACATACAGAAGTGCAGCATGGACAGCGGAACCAATATGTACGAGACAGCCCAGATGGTCATCAGTCTGATGTAGGGCGAAGGTATGAGAAAATAATGAGTGACGCAGGTCACGAGAACAGGACAGGAATGGAGAGGTTTATGAAATTTACAAAAATGCAGGGAATTGGAAATGATTACGTCTATGTCAACTGTTTTGAGGAAAACGTGGAGGATCCGGCCAGAGTGGCAAAGCTTGTGAGTGAGCGCCATTTCGGCATTGGTTCAGACGGCCTTATTCTCATCTGTCCGTCCGATGTGGCAGACTGCCGCATGCGGATGTTCAACGAGGACGGCAGCGAGGGCAGCATGTGCGGCAACGGCATCCGCTGTGTAGGTAAGTACGCCTATGACCACGGCATTGTGGACAAACCACAGATTTCGGTAGAAACCCTTGGCGGAATCAAGTATCTGGATATGCAGGTGGAAGACGGAAAGGTGAAGACCGTAAAGGTAGATATGGGCGTGCCGCAGCTGACCAGTGAGCTGCCGGAAAAGATCCAGGTGGAGGGAAAAACTCTGGAGTTTACCGGAATCGATGTAGGAAATCCTCATGCGGTTTACTATGTGGATAATGTAGACGGCCTGGATCTGGAGAAAATCGGCCCGGCTTTCGAGATGCATGAGCGTTTCCCGGACCGCGTCAACAGCGAGTTCATTCGCGTGATTGACCGGAAACACCTGCAGATGCGCGTGTGGGAGCGGGGCAGCGGGGAAACCTGGGCCTGCGGAACCGGAGCGACGGCCAGTGCCGTGGCCAGCATGATGCTGGGGCTGGTGGACGATACCGTGGAGGTACAGCTCATTGGCGGAAACCTGGAGATTACCTGGGACCGGGAAAGCGGTCATGTTTACATGACCGGTCCGGCTGTAGAAGTATTTTCCGGCGAGATCGACCTGACACAGTACAATGGAAGAGAAGTGTAAATCCCCAATCCACCCCTTGACACAGATTTCCAATTATGTTAAATTAGGTACTAGCGTAAATGCGAAGAAGAGAAAAAGTATGCGTAACTGAGTTTTCAGAGAGCTGCCGGAAGGTGCAAGACAGTAACAACGTGCGCAGAAACTGGTCTTGGAGCAGCCCGCCGAACATGCTTTAAAAGCACTAAGTAGGCCGGGACGGACATCCGCCGTTATCGGAATCAAGCGCATGCGAAAGCATGAAGCAGAGTGGTACCGCGTAAGGATCAAGAAGTGAAAGAATATCCTGCGTCTCTGACAATTTCAGAGATGCAGGTTTTTTTATTCCTTTTATTCCTTAAATTGCAATCAGGAGGAAGAATCATGGCAAGTTACAACCATAGCGCCATTGAAAAGAAATGGCGTGAAAACTGGGAGAAGAACCCGATCAATGTCAATGACGGCAAAAAGCCGAAATACTACTGCCTGGATATGTTCCCGTATCCGTCCGGCAGCGGACTTCATGTAGGTCACTGGAGAGGCTACGTTATCTCTGATGTATGGAGCCGTTACCAGATGTTAAAGGGTCATTATGTCATCCACCCGATGGGTTGGGACGCATTCGGCCTTCCGGCAGAGAACTACGCAATCAAGATGGGGGTTCATCCGGCAAAATCCACCGCTGAGAACATCAGGAACATCAAGCGTCAGATCAACGAGATCGCAGCCATCTATGACTGGGATATGGAAGTAAACACCACCGATCCGGAGTTCTACAAATGGACCCAGTGGATCTTTGTACAGATGTTCAAGAAAGGCCTGGCTTACGAGAAGGAGTTCCCGATCAACTGGTGTCCGTCCTGCAAGACCGGTCTGGCCAACGAGGAAGTTGTTAACGGCTGCTGCGAGCGCTGCGGTTCCCCGGTTACCAAGAAGAACCTGCGTCAGTGGATGTTAAAGATCACCGCTTACGCTGACCGTCTCTTAAACGACCTGGACAAACTGGACTGGCCGGAGAAGGTTAAGAAGATGCAGAGCGAGTGGATCGGCAAATCCTACGGTGCTGAGGTTAATTTCCAGGTTGAGGGAAGAGACGAAAAGATTACCGTTTACACCACCCGCCCAGATACCCTGCACGGCGCAACCTTCATGGTACTGGCTCCGGAGCATGCTATGGCAAAGAGTCTGGCTACCGACGAGACCAGAGAGGCTGTTGAGAAATACATCTTCGATTCCTCCATGCGTTCCAACGTAGACCGTATGCAGGATAAGGAGAAGACCGGCGTATTCACCGGAAGCTATGCCATCAACCCGTTAAACGGCGCAAAGGTTCCGATCTGGCTGTCTGACTATGTACTGGCAGATTACGGTACCGGCGCAATCATGTGTGTACCGGCCCACGACGACCGTGATTTTGAGTTCGCAAAGAAGTTCAATATTCCGATCATCCAGGTTATCGCAAAAGATGGCAAGGAGATCGAGAACATGACCGAGGCTTATACCGAGGCTTCCGGTACCATGATCAACTCCGGCGAGTGGAATGGCATGGAGTCTTCCGTATTAAAGAAAGAAGCTCCGGCTATGATCGAAAAGATGGGCTTTGGTAAGAAGACCGTCAACTATAAGCTGCGTGACTGGGTATTCTCCAGACAGCGTTACTGGGGCGAGCCGATCCCGATCGTTCACTGCCCGAAGTGCGGCAATGTAGCGGTTCCGGAGGAAGAACTTCCGTTAAGACTTCCGGAGGTTGAGAGCTACCAGCCGACCGGTACCGGTGAGTCACCGTTAGCTGCTATCGATGAGTGGGTGAACTGCAAGTGCCCGCAGTGCGGCGGCCCGGCTAAGAGAGAGACCAACACCATGCCGCAGTGGGCAGGTTCTTCTTGGTATTTCCTGCGTTACGTGGACAACCACAACGACAAGGAACTGGTTTCCAGAGAGAAAGCTGACAAATATCTGCCGGTTGACATGTACATCGGCGGCGTAGAGCATGCAGTCCTGCATCTTCTGTACTCCCGTTTCTACACCAAGTTCCTGCACGACATCGGAGTCGTAGATTTCGATGAGCCGTTCAAGAAGCTGTTCAACCAGGGTATGATCAATGGTAAGAACGGTATCAAGATGAGTAAGTCAAAAGGAAACGTGGTTTCCCCGGATGACCTTGTAAGAGATTACGGCTGTGACGCTCTGAGAATGTACGAGCTGTTCGTAGGACCGCCGGAACTGGACGCAGAGTGGGATGACCGCGGTATCGAGGGTGTTTCCCGTTTCTTAAGCCGTTTCTGGAATCTGGTTCAGGACAGCAAGGACAAAGACATCGCAGAGACCAAAGAGATGGTTCGCCTGCGCCACAAACTGGTATTCGACATCGAGCAGCGTTTCAACCAGTTCAGCTTAAATACCGTTGTATCCGGCTTCATGGAGTACAACAACAAGCTCATCGAGCTGACTAAGAAGACCGGCGGCATCGACAAAGAGACCTTAAAGACCTTCACCATCCTGCTTGCTCCGTTCGCACCGCATATCGGTGAGGAGATCTGGCAGCAGCTTGGCGGTACCGACAGCGTATTCCACACCCAGTGGCCGGAGTGCGATGAGGAAGCCATGAAGGATGACGAGATCCAGATCGGCGTTCAGGTCAATGGTAAGGCAAGAGGCGTTGTGACCATTCCGGCAGATGCATCCAAGGACGTTGCCCTTGCAGCAGCAAAAGAAGCTGTAGCAGACAAAATCACCGGAACCATCGTAAAAGAGATTTACGTACCGGGCAAGATCATCAATATCGTCTGCAAATAATTTCATAAAACATATTCTGTATCAATCGACATAAGCCGAAGCATGCAGACATGGCACTGGCTGTCAGGAAGACCTGGCAGCCAGTTTTTTTGCCCAAAAGTGTAGCATTTTCACCTTTTTCTTTTCATCCGGCGGCATGTCGGAGGTGATGATGGAGATCAGAAGTGTGGTTTCCTGATCGGTGAAGGAGATATTGTTTTTGCGGGCCTCGGCCTGAAGGGAGAGCAGGGTGGGCAGGATTTCCGTTTTTGACTGGGAGGAGACCTGTGCCGCAATTTTTTCTATGTACTGAAGCTTGACCGGGTCCATGCCGGCAAGTCTGGGGTCATGTTTCCATTCGCCTGAATTCATAATACCTCCTTCATGATCTGAAAGTTTTCCAGCATCTCGATCATTTCCCGCTCTTTCGGATTCGCGTAGGGCTTGATGACCTGCAAAAGCTGCATGGGGGTGGCGGGCTTTGGCGTGGAGGGGGAGAGTCCCATGGCGGAAACCTCCTCTCCGTCAAAGAGAGACTGGGCCCGCTGCAGTTCCTGCACCTTTACCAGGAGAGAGAATATACGCTGCTGGGGAACCGGGAGATAGGGAATCGCTGCCTTCAGCATCTGAAGCTTCGGATCGGCGGTCAGATAATCAAAATCCGTCAGCTTGAACTGGTTTTCGTTCTTTTCATTCATGGACGGGATCCTTGTTCTTTTTGAAACAGTATATGCGGGGACGGTTCATATCATGCCACGGGTGTTGTGCATAGTATAAAGTGTAAGACAAAATGAAAACGGCGACAGGAGCGCAGTAGTATGAAAACAAGACTGGTCATAGATGGAAACGCAGTATATGAGATTGATGAGGAATGTGAGGCGTGCCGGTACGGGGAGGCCTCATGTACAGAGAAGAAAAAGCAGATTGAGAAAATGGAAAAGAGTGAGTTGCAGAAAGGGAAAAAAACAGATCCTGAGCGCTGACAGGATATTATATATAGAAAAAACTCCCCCTCGGTCCGTGAGGGGGAGCTTTCCGAATCGGGGTTGTTTAGCAGAAGCCGCCGCATCCGCCATTGCCGCCGCAGCAGCATAACAGCAGGATGATCCAGATCCAGTTACAGCCGTTATTATGTTCGCATCCACATCCGGAACCGAAACCACATCCGCCGTTACCGCCGCAGCAGCACAGGATGAGGATCAGCCAGATAATGTTGCAGCCGTTTCCTCCTGAATTGCAGTCACATCCGCATCCACAGTTTGTAGCAGCCAGATCGCTCATATGAAAAGCCTCCGAAAAGATATTTACAATCCATCATATGAAGCGTGGCCTGTCACTGTTTCCGCTTTTTAGAAAAAAACGGCACTGCTTTTTGCAGTGCCTTGGGGAAAAACTATTCGCCCTGATACATGAATTTGATCAGGCGCTCAATATCTTCTTTGTCCTGGGCTACGATGTCCAGTTCTTTGATAAAGCCGTTGGAGAACATGGTTGCCATGGAAAGGTACTGGGACAGCTTGGATTTTAAGTTAATGCGGTCACCTTCCGGAGATACCAGCTCAACTGGTCCCTTACACTGATCGATAATTTTAAAGAAGCTTTCTACGTCGTTGATATTCTGAATTTTCATTGAGGATTCCTCCTTTTTCTCGATAAATGACTTGGTTATCTTTTTGACAAGCAAAAGTATAGCAAAAGTTTAACAATCCTGCAATTGCCAGAACTTCCAAAAATGTACAGGGGAAAATACAAAAAACAATACAGAAAGACAAGAAGAGAGATGTTGAAAAAGAAAAAATACCGTCAAAAAAGATAATAAAAAATTCCTCGTTTTTTCTAAAAATTAGTGGTTCTTTTTTTGAACGGATATGCTATACTGTCTTAGTGCATATTTGCGATAAGATTATTATAGAAGAAACACAGGTGAAATCATGAATCAGTATGAGAATGGCAGAAATTCCGGAACAGGACGCTCCAGGGCCAGGAGTACATCTTATTCCGGCAGCGGAAGAAGTGCTTCTGCTGGCAGACAGACAAGAACAGCGGCCGGAAGCGGAAGAAGCAGCGCCTCCTCTTCCAGGAGTGCTTCCACAAGAAGTACCTCCGGAAGAACCAGCGCAGGAAGCAGTACAAGGCGTACCACAGGAAGCAGCGCCAGAACTTCTTCTTCCCGGTCCGGAAGTTATTATAATGAAACAAGACGTCCTTCCTCCGGCAGACATGGCGGAAGACGCGGAGGTCCGGATTTCGGGAAGATCGCGATTGGCGGCGTAATCCTGATTCTGGCAATTTTCTGTGTTGCCTTTCTTATGAAGAAGGTAACCGGTTCCAAAACAACGAGTACGGAGCCGGAAACAGAGATTACCGTTCCGGAGACAGAACTGGAAAAAGAAGTTACGGTGGACGGCATCAACATCACGGGCATGTCCAGAGAAGAGGCCAAGGCGGCCATCCTCAAAGATTTTCCGTGGGGCATGAAGGTCACCTGGCAGGATCAGAGCTATGATGTGAATGATCTGATGGCAGAAAAGGTGGATTCCATGCTTCAGGAGATTTACACCGGCGAGCCGAAGGAAAGCTACACCCTGGATACTACCGGGCTGGAAGACGCAGCTGCCAAGGAGGCGGAAACCGTGGCAGGCCTCTGGAACAAGAAGGCAAAGAACGGTTCCATTTCCGAGTATGATGCTTCCTCTGACAAGTTCTTATTCAAGGGAGCAGAAAACGGACTGGCTGTAGATCAGGACCAGTTAAAAGCAGATATTCTCGCAGCGCTGAGCCGCAAGGACTTTACCGCTACGATCACGGCTACGGTAAATGAAGTGGAACCGGAGTTTTCCGAGGCAGTCGCAAGAGAAAAATACAAGACCATCGGAACCTTTACCACCAATACCACATCCAATCAGAAGCGTAATACCAACATCAAGCTGGCTACCAAGGCCATTAACGGCATTGTGCTTCAGCCGGGCGAGGAATTCTCCTTTAACAACCGGGTAGGAGAGCGTACGGAGGCGAAGGGCTATCAGGCCGCTGCAGCGTATAACAACGGTGAAGTTGTCCAGGAGATTGGCGGCGGTGTCTGCCAGGTTTCCTCTACCATGTACAATGCGGTAGTCAAGGCAGGACTGAAGACTACCATGCGGCGTTCCCATACCTTTGAACCGTCCTATGTAACACCGGGAACCGACGCGACGGTAAGCTGGGGCGGTCCGGACTATAAGTTTGTGAACAATTCCAGTGCGGCTATTGGTATCCGCGCAAGCTATTACAATCAGACCTGCACCGTATCCATTTACGGCATTCCGCTTCTGGAAGAGGGTGTGACCCATTCCTTAAAGTCCACAAAGCTCAGCGAGACGGACCCGCCGGCTCCGACCTATGAGGAGGATCCGACTCTGGCTCCTGGCGTGGAGAAGGTAAAGAGCAACGGAAGCAAGGGCAGCAAATGGGAGACCCGCCTGATTGTTACAAAGAACGGTGAAGTGGTGAGCCAGGATGTGGACCACAGCGTTACTTACAAGGGACATACTCCGGTTATCTTAAGAAACAGTACCGGAACCACGGCAGCAGGAGCTACCACGGCGGCAGACAGTTCCGCTGCATCCTCTTCCGCAGAGTCATCGGGAGAGACTACGGCAGCCGAGAGCCATAAGGCGAGTGAGGCAGCAACGACAGCGGCTTCCCACACCACGGCGGCAGACAAGACCACGGCAGCAGAGACTACGGCGGCAGCAACCACAGCAGCTTCCCAGCAGCCGGCTTCCCATCCGACGGCGGCAGATTCCGGAAACAGCTCAGGCAATGCGCCGACGGCGGCAGACAGTGGAAACGCGCCGACCATCGCACCAAATCCGGGTGTCTAAAAACAAAATCAGGCTTATTGAGAAATTGCAAAATATTTCACAAAACAGGAGTGCTTTTTGCGGGCGCTCCTGTTTCTTTTTCCGATAAAAAAATCCGGAATAAGCCATTGCTAACCTGCTTTTTGTGCGGATTGTATGCAAAATAATACGCGAATTTCCTGTTTTCATGTTTGCAAAACGATAAAAAGTTGCTATAATATACACAGGTCAGTCTCCTTATGCGGGGAGACTTCTCTTTCCGGTGCTTTTTTGCCGGAAAACTTCCCGGTTTTTTACCGGGCAAAAGCATATTCACATTTGTAGGAGGATAATCAAATGGCAAGAAAAATGAAAACCATGGATGGTAATCAGGCTGCTGCTCATGCTTCTTACGCATTTACCGAAGTTGCGGCTATGTACCCGATTACTCCGTCTTCCGTAATGCCTGAGCATACGGATGAGTGGGCTACTGAAGGCAGAAAGAACATCTTCGGCCGTACAGTACAGATCACTGAGATGCAGTCCGAGGCCGGTGCAGCTGGTGCTGTTCACGGTTCTCTGGTAGCAGGCGCTCTGACCACTACCTATACCGCTTCCCAGGGTCTTCTTCTGATGATCCCGGATCTGTACAAAATCGCTGGTGAGCAGTTACCGGGCGTTATTGATGTATCTGCACGTGCAGTATCTTCTCACGCTCTGAACATCTTCGGTGATCATTCCGACGTTTACGCATGCCGTCAGACCGGCTGCGCTATGCTGTGTGAGTCCAGCGTACAGGAAGTTATGGACTTAACTCCGGTTGCTCATCTGTCTGCAATCAAGGGTAAAGTTCCGTTCATCAACTTCTTCGATGGATTCCGTACCTCTCACGAGATCCAGAAGATCGAGGAGTGGGATTACGATGATCTGGCTGAGATGGCTGACTGGGATGCAATTGCAGAGTATCGTGCAAACGCATTAAACCCGAACCATCCGTCCCAGAAAGGTTCTGCACAGAACCCGGATATCTTCTTCCAGGCTCGTGAGGCATGCAACCCGTACTACGATGCTCTTCCGGCTGTAGTACAGATGTACATGGACAAAGTAAATGCTAAGATCGGTACCGACTACAAACTGTTCAACTACTACGGTGCTGAGGACGCTGAGCAGGTTATCATCGCTATGGGTTCCGTTAACGATACCATCGAGGAGACCATCGACTACATGAGAAAGACCACCGGCGCTAAAGTTGGTGTTGTTAAAGTTCGTCTGTACAGACCGTTCTGCGCAGAGGCTCTGATCGATGCTATCCCGGATACCGTTAAGAAGATCACTGTTCTTGACAGAACCAAAGAGCCGGGTTCCTTAGGCGAGCCGTTATACCTGGATGTTGTTGCAGCATTAAAGGGCAGCAAGTTCGACCAGGTTGAGATCTTCTCCGGCCGTTATGGTCTTGGTTCCAAAGATACCACTCCGTCTCAGATCGTTGCTATCTATGAGAATAACACCATCAAGAGATTTACCACTGGTATCGTAGATGATGTTACCAACCTGTCCCTGCCGGTAGGTGCTCCGCTTGTTACCACTCCGGAAGGAACCACAAACTGTAAGTTCTGGGGTCTGGGCGCAGACGGTACCGTAGGTGCTAACAAGAACTCCATCAAGATCATCGGCGACAACACCGATATGTACGCACAGGCTTACTTCGATTATGACTCCAAGAAATCCGGCGGTGTTACCATGTCTCACCTTCGTTTCGGTCATAAGAAGATCAAATCTACCTACCTGATCCATCAGGCAAACTTCGTAGCATGCCACAACCCGGCATACGTTCGTAAGTACAACATGGTTCAGGAGCTGGTTGACGGCGGTACTTTCCTGTTAAACTGCCCGTGGACTCACGAGGAGCTGGACAAGCACCTTCCGGGACAGATGAAGAAATTCATCGCTGACCACAACATCAACTTCTACACCATCGACGGCGTTAAGATCGGTATCGAGACCGGCATGGGCCCGACCCGTATCAACACCATCTTACAGTCCGCATTCTTCAAACTGACCGGTATCATTCCGGAGGAGAAAGCAATCGACCTGATGAAGGCTGCTGCTCAGAAGACCTACGGCCGTAAGGGTGAGGACGTTGTTAAGAAGAACTGGGCTGCTATCGATGCTGGTGCAACCGGCGTTGTTAAGGTAGAGGTTCCGGAGAGCTGGAAGAACTGTGAGGATGAGGGCCTTGATTACAAGACCGTTTCCGGCGACAGAAAAGACGTTGTTGATTTCGTTAACAATATCCAGACCAAAGTCAGCGCTCAGGAGGGTAACAACTTACCGGTATCTGCATTCAAGGATTATGTAGATGGTAATACCCCGTCCGGTTCCGCTGCATTCGAGAAACGTGGTATCGCTGTAGACGTTCCGGTATGGAATTCCGAGAACTGTATCCAGTGTAACTTCTGTTCTTATGTCTGCCCGCACGCAGCAATCCGTCCGGTTGCTATGACCGAGGAAGAGGCTGCTAAGGTTGAGGGTGCTACCTTACCGTTAACCGGTATGCCGCAGTACAAGTTCACCATCGCTGTATCTGCACTTGACTGTACCGGTTGTGGTTCCTGTGCAAACGTATGTCCTGGCAAGAAGGGCGAGAAGGCTCTTACCATGGATAAGCTTGACAAGCACCTTGACGAGCAGAAGACCTTTGATTACGCAGTAACCCTGCCGGTCAAAGAGGATGTTGTTGCTAAGTTCAAAGAGACCACCGTTAAGGGTTCCCAGTTCAAACAGCCGTTACTTGAGTTCTCCGGCGCATGTGCTGGATGTGGTGAGACTCCGTACGCTAAGCTGATCACCCAGCTGTTCGGTGACAGAATGTACATCTCCAACGCAACTGGATGTTCTTCTATCTGGGGTAACTCTTCACCGTCTACTCCTTACACCGTAAACGCTAAGGGCCAGGGTCCGGCATGGGATAACTCCCTGTTCGAGGATGCTGCAGAGTTTGGTTACGGTATGTTACTGGCTCAGAACGCAATCCGTGATGAGTTAAAGGAGAAGGTAGAGCAGGTTGCAGCGAACGAGAACGCTTCTGAGGAAGTTAAGGCTGCATGCAAAGAGTACTTAGATACCTTCAAGGTAGGCGCTACCAACGGTACCGCTACCGATAAGTTAGTTGCAGCTCTGGAAGGCGTTGACTGCCCGACCTGCAAGTACATCGTTGCTAACAAGAACTACCTGGCTAAGAAGTCCCAGTGGGTATTCGGTGGTGATGGATGGGCTTACGATATCGGCTTCGGCGGCGTAGACCATATCCTTGCTTCCGGTAAGGACATCAACGTTATGGTATTCGATACCGAGGTTTACTCCAACACCGGCGGTCAGTCCTCTAAGGCTACCAAGACTGGTGCTGTAGCTCAGTTCGCAGCTGGCGGTAAAGAGACCAAGAAGAAAGACCTTGCAAGCATCGCAATGTCTTACGGTTATGTATACGTAGCTCAGATCTCCATGGGTGCTGATTATGCTCAGACTGTTAAGGCTATCGCTGAGGCAGAGGCATATCCGGGTCCGTCCCTGATCCTGGCTTACGCTCCGTGTATCAACCACGGTATCAAGAAGGGCATGAGCAAAGCTCAGACCGAGGAGAAACTGGCAGTTGAGACCGGTTACTGGAACAACTTCCGCTTCAACCCGGCTGCTGAGAAGAAGTTCAGCCTGGACAGCAAGGCTCCGAACATGGAAGGCTATCAGGACTTCCTGAAGGGCGAGGTTCGTTACGCATCTCTGGCTATGAAGAATCCGGAGAGAGCAGCTACCCTGTTCGCTAGAAACGAGGCAGAGGCTAAGGAGCGTTACGAGTACCTGACCAAGCTGGTTAAGCTGTACGGTAACGACAACGAGTAATCGTTCGTGAGAAATTTCATATAAATCGTTCATAGCTGTCCCGGTTTGCCGGGGCAGCGTGAGCGGGTCAGTTCCGGATGGAATGACTTGTGCTGTAGCGTAAAAAAAGCTCCCGGCCTGCGAAAGCAGGTTCGGGAGCTTTTTTGTGGTTCAAGGTGCGTACAACCTGATATGCTGAAAATTTCGGAGACCGGAGCATTTTTCGACTGGCGTTTCCAGCAACCGTACCGTTTAGGCGAAGAGCGCGCCAAGCAGTCCGTAGGATAAAAGGGACATAATTACAGTGGCCATGACGATGCCGCAAAAGATGGCACCAATGGCTTTGCCGAATTTCATGTGGAGCAGGGCGGCAACCAGAGAGCCGGTCCAGGCGCCGGTGCCGGGGAGCGGGATTCCTACAAAGAGCACCAGACCCCAGAATCCAAATTTCTCAATCTGTCCTTTGTTCTTGTCGGCTTTCTGGCGAACCCAGACGGCGACTTTGCCCAGGCCCGGAATGCCTTCCATGACATTCAGAACCCGCTCGATCAGAAGCAGAATGAATGGGATTGGAAGCAGGTTTCCAATGACACAGATGGGAATGGCCCGCAGAATCGGAACATTTAAGAGGGCCGGAGACGCGGCAAGCAGTCCGCCTCGCAGTTCTAGGATCGGGATCATGGAGATGATAAAGATGATCACCTCGCCGGATACCTTGCCTCCAAGCAGGGAAGCAAGTCCCTGTACCAGAGTATCAGTCATAACATATCCTCACTTTTTCTTATTTTGTTGTATGGCTATGCAAAAATTCTATGAATCTGAGAAATTTCGCATAGGCTCTATTATAGGAGAAAGTATAGAAAAATTCAAGCTGGGCATTGTGCCTTTATGGAAAAATACTATGTAGATTTTTTGAAGAGTATGTTAAAATGTGGTTACGGTTTACAGATGTAGAAATTGGAACGAAAACAATACAAATGAGAAAAGACTTGGCGAAAGGACAGAGTTATGAAACGATTGTGGAAAATACTGGGTATTCTGGTGGGAACGGCATTGCTGCTGAATGTGGCAACAGAGATTCTGAACCGGAAATCATTTTTGGGAGCAGTCAGTTTTGTCGTTCACACACCTATGGTATTCGTGCTGGATACCCTGCTGTTTCTGGCTCCGTTTCTGCTGGTGTTTTTTACGAGGCGGAAGGTATTTCTTACAGTCGTCCTTTTCGTACTCGGACTGACTGCGGCCATTGCCAACAGTGTGCTGCTGGTGTTTCGGACAACCCCGTTTACTGCGTCAGATCTGCGTCTGATGAAATATGCGGCAACGCTTCTTACAACGTATCTGACCTGGTGGCAGATTATTCTGATGGCAGTGGCAGCCGCTGCGGTGGTTATGTTCTGCGTGCTGCTCTGGAAAAGGGCACCAATGGATGCGCAGAAGGTTAATTTTACAGAGTCGGGCTGTGTGGCAGCCATTTCCATGCTGGTGATCTGGGCTGTGCTGAACATTTCTGTGGCATCCGGAACGGTGGCGCTGCATTTTGGGAACATCGGGCAGGCGTATAAGGATTATGGGTTTGTCTACTGTTTTGCGAATTCCCTGCTGAATACGGGAATCGATAAGCCAGACAGTTATGATACGGCCATGGTAGATCAGCTGGAAAGTGAGGAACAGACTCAGACTGAGGTACCGAAAACCATAGAGGAACGTTATCCGAATATCATTATGCTGCAGCTGGAATCCTTTTTTGATCCGACGCTGTGGCGGAATAATCCGGTGCAGGGCGATCCGATTCCGATATTTCATTTTCTGGAGCGGAGTTTTCCGTCTGGGTACTTAAGTGTTCCTTCGGTAGGAGCCGGAACAGCGAACACAGAGTTTGAGTGTATCAGTGCCATGAATCTGGATTTCTTCGGTCCGGGCGAATACCCGTACAAGACAATCCTGCAGAAGACAGCCTGCGAGAGCATGGCGTTTGATATGAAAAATCTGGGTTACAGGGCCCATGCGGTGCATAATAATGAGGCAACCTTCTACGACCGCCATAAGGTGTTTGCCCAGCTTGGCTTTGATACGTTTACGCCGATTGAATATATGTACGACATTGAACGGAATCCAACCGGCTGGTGTAAGGACAAAGTGCTGGTAGGAGAAATTGAGAAGGTACTGGATTCTACGATTGGAAGTGATTTTGTATACACGATTTCCGTGCAGGGACATGGAAAGTATCCGTCCTTTGAATATTACTGTGAGCAGATTCATGAGATGGATGAATTCGTGGGCCAGCTCATCAACATGTTAAATACCCGGCTGGAACCGACGGTTCTGGTGCTGTACGGAGACCATCTGCCGGGCTTTGAGTGGACAGCGGAAGAGATGGAGAATGGAAGCCTGTTTCAGACAAAATATGTCGTGTGGAATAATTTGAATCTTCCGGTTGTGAAACGGGATGTAGAGTCGTATCAGCTTGCGGCTCATGTGCTGAATCTGCTGGACATCCATGAGGGAACCATGATCCGTTTTCACCAGCGCCATCTGGATGCCCACGATACGGACACTCAGGGCTATCTGGATGCTATGAAGATTCTGCAGTATGATATTCTGTATGGAGATCACGAGGTCTACGGCGGTGAGTCGCCGTATCAGGCAACGCATCTGGAATTTGGTGTCACGCCAATCATTCAGGGAACTACGGTGCACAATACCGATCAGGTGATTGTATTTGGAGGTCCGTTTAACAGCTGGTCCAAGATTTGTGTGGATGGTAAAGCTGTAGATACCCAGTATTATTCGGAAAGCAGGCTGATTGCAAAAGGTGTTGAACCCAAAGCAGGAGAAGAGATTACCGTTCAGCAGGTGGGGCGGGACAAGATCCATTTGGGGACAGCGAGAAAGAAACAGTAAGTGATGCTGGGAACTGAATGGCTGGTGAATTTAGAAATCCAGTCCGTGGGCGAGGATTGAGAGAACAGGACAGCAGATGATGCTGAAACAGCAGCAAGAGACAGGAGACGAGGACAATGAATATTCAGGAAGAATGGGAACTGCATAAACCGAAAAAGAAAACGTGGGGACGTTTGCTGCGGGTGGTATTCGGACGTACTGCATTTGTGATTACAGCGCTTCTGATTCAGTTCATAATTCTTATGTACAGCTTTCAGTGGCTGCGGGAACATGTATTTTACCTGTACGGCGGCTTTGTTGGCTTAAGTGCGGTGGTTGTCATCTACATCATCAATAAAAATCAGAATCCTTCCTACCAGCTTTCCTGGATCATTCCGGTGCTGGTGTTTCCGGTGTTTGGCGCCCTGTTTTATCTGTTTTTGGAGACACAGCCTGGCACCCGGGCCATTGACAGGAGACTGAAGGATATAATAGAAGAAACAAAACCACTTTTAAAGCAGCAGCCGGAGGTTATGGAGCGGCTGTACCGGGAGAGCCGGGGTACGGCAAGGCTGGCTTACTATATGAATGAGTATGGCGGATACCCCATTTGGGAGAATACCAGCGCGCAGTATTTCCCGCTGGGCGATGATATGTATCCGGTACTTCTGGAGGAACTGAAGAAAGCGGAACGCTACATTTTCATGGAATATTTTATCGTGGAAAAAGGCGAGATGTGGGACAACATTCTGGAAATTCTGAAGGAGAAAGCGGCCTCTGGTGTGGAGGTACGTTTTATGTATGATGGCATGTGCAGCCTGACGCTGATGCCCTACGGATACCCGAAACAGCTGGAAAAATATGGAATCCGCTGTAAAATGTTCTCTCCGGTGCGCCCTGTGCTTTCTTCCTATCAGAATAACCGTGATCATCGTAAGATTACAGTGATTGATGGTCACACGGCATTCACCGGCGGTGTGAATCTGGCGGACGAGTACATCAACCGGAAGGTGCGGTTCGGTCATTGGAAGGATACGGCCATCATGTTAAAAGGAGATGCGGCTACCGGTTTTCTGATGATGTTTCTGCAGATGTGGAATATCACCGAGCATGAGGCGGATGATTATGCCCGCTATCTGTGCAGGCCGGACTACCAGTATCCGGCAGAACTGGACCGTTCTGGCTTTGCGATGCCATACGGTGACAGCCCGCTGGACAATGAGACAGTGGGGCAGCACGTTTATATGGATATTTTAAACGAATCCCGCTACTATGTGCACATCATGACGCCGTATCTGATCCTGGACAGTGACATGATCACCTCGCTGACTTTTGCGGCAAAGCGGGGAATTGAGACCATCATCATCATGCCGCACATTCCGGACAAGATATACGCGTACCTGCTGGCCCGGTCTTATTACGCGGAACTTCTGCAGGCCGGCGTGAAGATTTATGAATATATGCCGGGCTTTGTACATGCCAAGGTATTCACCAGTGATAATACGAAGGCCGTGGTAGGCTCCATCAACATGGACTACCGGAGCCTGCATCTGCATTTCGAGTGCGCGGTCTACCTGTTCCGGAACCCGGCTGTCCAGCAGGCCGAAGCAGACTTCCAGGAAACCCTGAAACACTGCCGGGAGATTACGCTGGAAGACTGCAAAACCTATCCGATTCCGAAAAAAATCGCAGGAAAAGTATTGAGGTTGTTTGCGCCGCTGATGTAATATTGCTATTTTAATAATGCCGTACCTCTGCGGCTGCCCGGATCTTCTGAATGACCGGTTCGGCAGCTTTGGAGGTGAAATACTGGAAGGTGCAGGCGGGCACCTTCTTTTTTAATGCTTCGAAGTTACCGTCCTGAATCAGGCAGCGGACATCGGAGGCACTGATGGCACCTTCCTCATCGGTTTTTCGCGGGATGATATGGCAGCCAAGGCCTGCGGCAGCCAGTTCCTCAGCCATCACCTGATTGTAGATGCCGGTTACCTGGCTGAAGGGTTCTTCTCCCACGAAACGGTCGGTTAAGGACAAAGCCTGGGCAATGCGCAGGAATACCTGAATATCCAGCTTGGCGTGGGAGCGGATGACGGTGTCGGAGTCTTTTAAGAAGTAGGACGGGAACGTGGCGTTGGAGATCATGTAGGGGCCGGTTTCATGGCAGATCACGTTCGGAAGATCTGCGGAGCCTTCAGCCACCAGCTGTTTGCGGACGGAGAAGGGAACCAGGGATGCATCTTCAGATACCACGAACACATGAAGCAGATCCACAGCGGCTGCCGCCTGTTCTAAGAGATAGCGGTGGCCTAGCGTGAACGGGTTGGCATTCATGATGACAGCACCGATTTTTGCGATCTGGTCTGTTCCACGGCTTGCAGGAGCGGCATCTGCGGTATTTGCAGCGGTTTCCTTCTGCAGCCGTTTTAGATAATCGGCAAAGCCGGTTCTGCGGTTCTCCATGAAAACGACTTTTCCCTCTACCCGGGCAATTTCGTAAAAGCCAAGATCGCCAAAGAAGCGCGCGGTATTGCACTTTGTATATAGGAAGAGACTGGTGTTGCCGCGGCTGTACTGATACTCAATCAGGTTGGAAATGACCTGATTCATCAGGCCCTCGCCCTGATGCTCGGAAGACACAGCCATGCAGCGCAGGGTGTTGGCGAAACAGGAGCCGGTTGCCACCAGGTCATAATTTTCATCAAAGAGTCCGATGCTGTAATCGAGGTTTTTGTCCCGCTCGATGCCTTCTTTTTCTAATAACGCGTCCATCTGGCGCACAGCGCGCTTGTCAGTGGGCGAGATTCTGCTTACGGTATAGTCTGACATAGTTCAAAATTCCTCCGTTTTTTTGCTGCTTTTAGTATAACGCATTCGTGGAGAAAATGCGAATATATCCTGAGTTATATGGAACATTTGGAAATGGCTATGGGAATGGATTGTTTTGGAGTTTTTGGAGAGAATAAACGAAAAATGAAAAAGAAGAAGTGAAGGAGACGGACTTATGAGCAGAGAGGAAACGATGAAACAGGATTATGATACGGATACAGGAAAAAATACGAGGCTGCAGAACAGCTTAGACTCTGGTACAGAGGAAAATGGCCGAAATGAAGAAAACAGCAGCATGAACTATGCCCAGGCCACTCTGGACGGCAACAGCGGCAAACACAAGATTTATCTTCTTTCCATTATTGGGGAAGTGGAAGGCCACGAGAATCTTTCCGGCAACACGAAGACTACCAAGTATGACCAGATTCTTCCGAAACTGGCGGAGCTGGAGGACGATGACAGTGTGGAGGGGCTGCTGGTGCTTTTAAACACGTCTGGAGGTGATGTGGACGCGGGACTGGCTATTGCGGAAATGATTGCCTCTCTTTCTATGCCGACGGTTTCTCTGGTATTGGGTGGAAGCCATTCCATCGGAGTGCCGCTGGCGGTGTCCACCGATCACTCGTTTATTGTGCCGACAGGAACCATGATGGTGCACCCGGTGCGGATGAGCGGCACGGTGATCGGGGCTTCCCAGACCTATGAGTATTTTGAGATGATTCAGGACCGGATTTTAACCTTTGTCAGCGACCACGCGAAGATTGCCTATGATCAGGTGAAAAAGCTGATGCTGAATACGGAGATGCTGACGAAGGATCTGGGAACGGTGCTGGTGGGGGAAGAAACGGTAAAAGCCGGACTGATCGATGAGGTTGGGGGAATCCGGGAAGCACTGCGGTATCTGTATCAGGAGATTGAAGCAGGTAAGTAGTGGATAAAGGCAGGGATTTTCTGAACTGACGTGTCCGGTTCCAGTGTCTTGCATTTCCTGATAATTTTTTGTATACTAACTACATTGGGAAAGAGGAGGCTGGAATTTGTGGCAGCGAAGAAACAGCAAAACAGAGTAAATTCAGACAGAACAGAAAAGGCAGCAGGCACCAGAAAGTCCGCGCGTTCCGGCTCACAGAGCGCGGCGGGTGGCCGGAAGCCGGGCAGACCGAGAAAGGTTCAGGAGCCGGAACCGGTTCCGGAGCAGGAGGGGCTGGTCCGTGCGGAAGTGATCGTCCTGGGTTCTTTTGCCCTGGCCGTCCTTTTATTTTTAAGTAATTTTCACCTGTGCGGTTTTGCAGGTGATTTTTTAAGGGGAATCCAGCTTGGATTGTTTGGCCTGCCAGGTTATGTGGCTCCGCTGGTCCTGTTTGTGGGAACCTGCTTTTATCAGGCAAACCGCGGCAACCGGGTGGCCGTGCAAAAAACGGTTGCGTCGGCAGCAGCGTTTTTCCTGCTGTGCGGCTTTGCACAGATGATCTTCGGGCAGCAGCCGGAGGCGGGGAAAGGAATCCTGGAATATTATCGTTTATCTGCATCGTCCGGCATGGGCGGCGGCCTGTTTGGCGGCCTTTTGTTTGGAGGAATCCGTTCGTTTATCGGAAGCATTGGCGCTTTTCTGGTTATGGCGGTTGGCCTGATCATCTGCATGGTATGCATCACCCAGCGTTCCTTTGTAAAAGCGGTGAAGCGCCACAGTGATGTGGCCTACCAGCATGCCAGAGAGGATATGGAGCGCCGTCGCGAAATTTATGCGGAGCGTCAGGAAGAACGGCGCAGGATGCGGGAAGAACAGCGGGTGCGCGGTGTGAACTTAAGCTCTACGAAGCTGCCGGCAGATGAGGATGAATATCTGGACGATATGCCGGAAGAAGGCTGCGAAGATCGCTATGAGGACAATTATGAAGAAAGCTATGAGGCTGGCGGTCAGGCAGAGTATGACGCGTACGAGGATGCTCCTGCCATAAAGGCACCGCGTGGGCGGCGCATGTCTCCGGCGGAAGCCATGGAGCCGGATTTTGAGGATGCGCAGGCAGAACCGGAGAATACCGGATCCCGCGGCAGCCGCATGGCGAAGGCACCGAAGCCGGATAAGGCAGATGTCTTTACCGGAAGCATTTCCATGCCGGAGGATTACCGGGAAGTTGTGCCGGAGCGGGAAGCCCCTGCATATTCCACCAATCTGCCGGAGGGTGCAGACATTCCGCCGGATCCGGAGGACGATTATGATCTGGAAGCAGCGGCCAAGCGCCTGACGCAGTCCGGATTTGGCCAGTTCGAGCAGGCCGGGGAAGTCTTTACCGGCGGCGCGAGAAGGCTGGATGAGAAAGCGGTGGCAGAAGCGGAATATGGTCAGACAGCGCAGCCGGAGTATCGCCAGGAAACACAGTCAGGGCATGATCCGGAAGCAGAGCAGGAGCAGAATCCGGATGTGGCTCCATGGGATGAGCCGGATACGCAGAGTACATACAGCCGCACGCAGAATGCAGCGCTTGACGGGCAGAACCCGTACACGCAGCCAGAGGAACCTGCATGGCAGGAGGCTGCACCAGAGGAATATCTTCCGGAGCCGGATGTGGCTTACACTGTAAAAACAGAACAGAACACCGATTTTGCAATTCCGGAGGGGAACAAGCATGTGGTAACGGCTGGAGGCAAGGTCATCGATACGGACACTGAGGCGCTTCAGAAAAAGCTGGAGTCCGCAAAGAAAGCGGCGGCAGCGCAGAAAGAGGCGGAAAACGCAGACAGTGAAGTGACTGTGGAACAGCAGATCCAGGAAAAGGAAGAGGAACCGAAGAAGGAATATGTCTACCCGCCGCTCAGTCTCTTAAAGCGCGGCAGCAGAAATGCCGGCGGCTATTCCGAGCAGGAGTACCGGGAGACGGCGGTGAAGCTGCAGCAGACTCTCCGAAATTTCGGTGTTGGCGTTACTGTGACCAACATCAGCTGCGGCCCTTCTGTCACCCGCTATGAGCTTCATCCGGAGCAGGGTGTCAAGGTCAGCAAGATAGTAGGTCTGGCAGATGACATCAAGTTAAGCCTGGCGGCCGAGGACATCCGTATTGAGGCGCCGATCCCGGGCAAATCCGCTGTGGGTATTGAGGTACCGAATAAAGAGAAAACATCTGTATTTTTACGGGATCTTTTGGAGTCTGATGCGTTCCAGAAGCACCCATCAAAGCTGGCTTTCGCAGTCGGAAAAGATATTGGCGGCCAGGTAGTAGTAACGGATATTGCCAAGATGCCGCACCTTCTGATCGCGGGCGCTACCGGATCCGGTAAGTCGGTCTGCATCAATACCATCATCATGAGCATTATTTACAAGGCAGATCCGAATGATGTCAAGCTCATCATGGTGGACCCGAAGGTCGTAGAATTAAGTGTATACAACGGCATCCCACATCTGCTGATCCCGGTTGTGACGGACCCGAAGAAGGCGTCCGGCGCACTGAACTGGGCGGTAGCGGAGATGACAGACCGTTACAAGAAGTTTGCCAAATACGGAGTGCGTGACTTAAAGGGTTACAACGCGAAGATTGAAACCATTCAGGATATCGAAGACGAGAACAAACCGAAGAAGATGCCGCAGATCGTCATCATCGTAGACGAGCTGGCGGATCTGATGATGGTGGCTCCGGGCGAGGTGGAGGATGCCATCTGCCGTCTGGCCCAGCTGGCCCGTGCGGCAGGCATTCATCTGGTCATCGCAACCCAGAGACCATCCGTCAATGTCATCACCGGCCTCATCAAGGCTAACGTGCCATCAAGAATTGCGTTCTCAGTTTCTTCCGGCGTGGATTCCCGTACCATCATCGACATGAACGGTGCGGAGAAGCTTCTCGGAAAGGGTGATATGCTCTTTTATCCGGCGGGATTCCCGAAACCACAGCGTGTACAGGGCGCGTTTGTTTCGGATTCCGAAGTCCAGCAGGTGGTGGACTTCCTCACCGAACAGGGACTTACGGCCCAGTATAGTCCGGAAGTGGAAAACAGTATGAATTCGGCTCCATCTGCCTCAGCCTCCGACCCGTCTAACAGCCGGGACGAGTACTTTGAGCAGGCAGGCCGTTTCATTATAGAAAAAGAAAAGGCATCCATTGGAATGCTGCAGCGCATGTTCAAGATCGGATTCAACCGTGCCGCAAGGATCATGGACCAGCTGGCGGAGGCCGGTGTGGTCGGCGAGGAAGAGGGAACGAAGCCCCGCAAGGTTCTTATGACTATGGAAGAATTTGATCAGATCATTTAATGTAACCCCACACTACACATGAAAAGGGAGGATTCTGGCTATGAAAACAGATATCGAAATCGCGCAGGAGGCGGTAAAGCTTCCAATCAAAGAAGTTGCAGAGAGCTACGGAATTATTGAGGATGATCTGGAACTGTACGGTAAGTACAAGGCAAAGATCACGGATGAACTGTGGCAGCAGGTAAAGGACCGTCCGGACGGAAAACTGGTTTTAGTAACTGCCATCAACCCGACTCCGGCAGGCGAGGGAAAAACCACCACCAGCATTGGTCTGGCAGATGCTTTCACCAGACTTGGCAAGAAGGCCATGATCGCGCTGCGTGAGCCGTCTCTGGGACCGTGCTTTGGCATTAAGGGCGGTGCTGCAGGCGGCGGTTTTGCGCAGGTAGTTCCAATGGAAGATTTAAATCTTCATTTTACCGGCGATTTCCATGCCATTACTTCTGCCAATAACCTTCTGGCAGCACTTCTGGATAACCACATCCAGCAGGGCAACGCCCTTCAGATCGATACCAGACAGATCCTCTGGAAACGCTGCCTGGATATGAATGACCGTGTGCTGCGCAATGTGGTTGTTGGACTTGGCGCAAAGGCAGACGGTGTGGTGCGCGAGGATCACTTTGTTATTACGGTAGCTTCCGAAATCATGGCAATCTTATGCCTGGCCAATGACATGAACGACTTAAAAGAGCGTCTTGGCAAGATCATTGTCGCATATAATTATGCCGGAGAGCCGGTTACCGCTGCCCAGTTACACGCAGTGGGCGCTATGGCAGCACTCTTAAAGGATGCCATCAAGCCGAACCTGATCCAGACCCTGGAGCACACCGGTGCTCTGGTACACGGCGGACCGTTCGCAAACATCGCCCACGGCTGCAACAGCGTGCGCGCGACCAAGACGGCCTTAAAGCTGGCTGATATTGTGGTAACCGAGGCTGGCTTCGGCGCAGACCTGGGCGCAGAGAAATTCCTGGATATCAAGTGCCGCAAGGCAGATTTAAAGCCGGATGCCGCAGTTCTGGTTGCAACCGTCCGCGCGTTAAAGTACAACGGCGGTGTACCGAAAACCGAGCTTTCCGCAGAGAATCTGGATGCCTTAAAGAAGGGTATCGTCAATCTGGAGAAGCATATCGAGAATCTGCAGAAATTCGGTGTTCCGGTTGTGGTAACCTTAAACTCCTTCGTGACCGATACCGAGGCAGAGTACGCCTTTATCCGTGATTTCTGCGAGGAGCGCGGCTGTGAGTTCGCTCTTTCCGAGGTATGGGCAAAAGGCGGCGAGGGCGGCGAGGCCCTGGCTCAGAAGGTTCTGGATACTCTGGAGCACAAGGAGAGCCATTACCATGCCCTGTACCCGGATGAGATGAGCCTGAAAGATAAGGTAAAGACCATTGCCACCGAAATTTACGGCGCAGATGGTGTTTCCTATGCACCGGCTGCATCCAAAGCACTGGCCCGCATCGAGGAGATGGGCTTTGGCAACCTTCCGGTCTGCATGGCAAAGACCCAGTACTCCCTGTCTGATGACCAGACCAAGCTGGGGCGTCCGACCGGATTTACCATCAACGTGCGCGATGCCTATGTATCCGCAGGCGCAGGTTTTGTGGTAGTGCTGACCGGAGCCATCATGACCATGCCGGGACTGCCGAAGAAACCGGCTGCAGACGGCATTGATGTAGATGAGAACGGTGTGATCACCGGATTATTCTAATTTGAAACTGGCGCAAAGGCGTGAGCTGTTCTGGCAGCCGCGCTTTTTGCGTGAAAATTCGCTATGCCGGGATTTTGCGCAGTGCAAAACGAAAGCAGACGGATAGAAACTGAGAAAGGATAGGCAAGAGTATGACGATAAAAGACTGGTTAGAGGGGCTTTCTTATAAGCTGGTTCAGGGAAGCCTGGACGTGGAGGTAAATGAAGTCATATACGACTCCAGAAAGGCTGCTCCCGGCGCGGTGTTTGTCTGCATGAAGGGCACAAAGATTGATTCTCACGATTTCATTCCGCAGGTGACTGAGGCAGGCGTAAGGGTGCTTGTGACCGAGCATCCGGTGGAGGCACCGGCAGGCGTGACCGTGGTGGAGACCGAAAACGGAAGAGAGGCGCTGGCTCTGTTATCGGCAGCCCGTTTTGGCTATCCGTCCCGGAAACTGACCATGATCGGGGTGACAGGAACCAAAGGAAAGACCACTACCACCCATATGATCAAGACCATTCTGGAGACCGCCGGGAAAAAGACCGGCATGATCGGAACCAACGGCGTTTACATTGGGGAAGAGCATTTCCCAACCGTGAATACCACACCGGAGTCCTATGATCTGCACCGTTATTTCGCGAAGATGGTGGAGGATGGCTGCGAGTGCTGCGTGATGGAGGTTTCCTCCCAGGCCATGAAGATGCACCGTGTGGCAGGCATCCATTTTAACTATGGCCTGTTTACCAACATTTCCCCGGACCACATCGGAAAGGATGAGCATGCGGATTTCGCGGAGTATTTATATTATAAGAAACAGCTGTTCCATCAGTGTGACCGCGCCCTGATCAATGTGGATGATGAGCATATTGACGAGATCGTAAAAGATATTCCGTGCCCATGGACCGGATTTGGCCTGAAAGAGGGCGCCGGTTTCCAGGCAGAGAACATCCACTATGTCTCCGAACCGGATTTTGTAGGTGTGGAGTTTGATATTAAGGGCGAGCATCAGATTCCGGTGCGTGTCAGCATCCCGGGTAAATTTAATGTATACAATGCGCTGGCGGCAGCGGCCGTTACTCTGTGGGTGGGCGTTCCGGCTGAAAAGCTGCAGCATGCCCTGGAGCACCTGAAAATCAATGGCCGTATGGAGATTGTATATACTTCTGAGAAATGCTGTGTCATCGTGGATTACGCTCACAACGCAGTCAGCATGGAGAGCCTGCTGGCAACTCTGAGAGAGTATCATCCGAAGCGCCTTGTCGTGGTATTTGGCTGCGGCGGAAACCGCTCCAGGGATCGCCGTTACTCCATGGGCGAAATTGGCGGCCGCATGGCGGATCTGTCCATCATCACCGCAGACAACTCCCGCTTTGAGAAGGTGGAGGATATCATTGCTGATATCCGCGGCAGCATGGAAAAGACCGGCGGAAAGTTTATTGAGATTCCGGACCGGAAAGAGGCTATTGCCTACAGCATCACCCATGCGGAGCCGGGCGACATGATTGCCATCATCGGCAAGGGCCATGAGGACTACCAGGAGATCAATGGCGTGCGTTACCCGTTCCTGGACCGCGCCGTGGTGGAAGAGGTTGTGAAGAACCTTTCAATATAAAGAAATAGAAAAGAGATCCGGAAATGGAAAATATAACGGTTAAAGACATTGTGGCTGCTACAGGCGGTCAGCTTCTGTGTGGAAATGCAGACCAGAAGATTGAACATTTGAGCATTGATTCAAGAACCATGAAAGGAAACGACCTGTTTGTGCCGCTGATCGGGGAGAAGGTGGATGCCCACCGCTTCATCGATCAGGCCTTCGGCTCAGGCGCTGTGGCGGTGCTGACTTCCGAGCATGAGAACGCAGAGGATGCGGAGCATGCCTGGATCCGGGTGGCTGATACCAAAAAGGCACTGCAGGATATCGGACGCTATTACCGCAGCCGGTTAAGCCTGCCGCTTGTGGGCATCACCGGAAGTGTGGGAAAGACGACTACCCGTGAAATGGTGGCAGCAGCGCTTTCCGCAAAGTACCGGGTATACAAGACTCCTGGAAATTCCAACAGTCAGGTGGGTGTGCCAATCACGCTGTCTGAGATTACCCTGGCCGATGAGATTGGCGTGCTGGAGCTTGGCATGAGCATGCCGGGCGAGCTGACCGTCATCGCAAAGATTGCCCAGGTGGATATGGCCGTCATCACCAATGTCGGCATTACCCATATTGAGCAGCTGGGAAGCCAGGAGAACATCTATCATGAGAAGCTGACGATTCAGGACGGCTTAAAGGATGGCGGAATCCTCTTCTTAAACGGCGATGATGCCCTGCTGAAGGATACCAAAGCCAAGGACGGATGCCGCACTGTATATTACGGAACCGGGGAGAATTCTGAGTACCGGGCAGAGGATATCCGCAGCGAGGACGGTTACCCGGTATTTACTGCCAACTGCCGCGGGGAAAAATACATGGTGCGCTTAAGCATCATGGGACGCCACAATGTGCTGAATGCCATGGTGGCTCTGGCTGTGGCAGATTGCAGCGGAGTTCCGCTTTCCGGCGCAGTGAAGAGCCTGGCTGCCTTCACCGGATTCAAGAACCGCCAGCAGATCGCAGAGAAGAATGGCGTTACCGTCATCGATGACACCTATAATGCAAGTCCGGTATCCATGAAGGCCGGTCTGGAGGTTCTGGAAGCAAAGGCAAAAGGCCGCCGCATCGCGGTGCTGGCCGACATGAAGGAGCTGGGGCCGGATTCTCCGAAGTTCCACTATGAGGTGGGAAGCTGGATGAAATCCCATCCGGTGGATATCCTGTTTACATACGGTGAACTGGCAGAGCAGATTGCCCGGGGCGCAAAGCGTGCGGGCATGAAGGCAGAGTACATCCATTTCGATGAAAACCAGCGGGACGCGCTGGCAGAAGCGGCAAAGGCAAAGCTGCAGCCAGGCGACTGTGTGCTCTTAAAGGGCTCCAACAGCATGAAACTGGGCGAGGTGGCAGCAAAGCTGCTGAAAGATTAAAACAAGCAACAGACAGGAGCAGATATGGCAGATCAGTATGCCAGCATCATTATAGATATTTCCCATGAAGACGTAGACCGGGTATTCCAGTACCGGATTCCGCCGGCAATTTTGCCGCAGATCCGGGTGGGGGTGCAGGTCTGCGTCCCTTTTGGTTCAGGAAACAGAACACGAACCGGCTATGTCGTGGAACTCACCGACAAGCCGGATTATGATAAAGAGAAAATAAAAGAGATCATCGGCGTGGCCGAAAAGAGCATCACCGCGGATACCCGCCTGATTGAGCTGGCCTGGTGGATGAAGGAGCAGTACGGCTCCACCATGAATCAGGCGCTTAAGACGGTCCTTCCGGTGAAGAAAAAGGTAAAGGCCCGGAATAAAAAGATTGTGGAGACTGTGGCCGGGATGACAGAATGCCCTTCACTTGTCCTCTTAAATTCCGAGCAGCAGTCCATCGCGGACGCCTTCATTACTTCCTATGACTCCGGCGACCGCAGGCCCTGTCTCATTCACGGTGTCACGGGCAGCGGCAAGACCGAAGTCTACATGGCTTTGATTGACCATGTGCTTCAGCAGGGAAAACAGGTGATCGTGCTGATTCCGGAGATTGCCCTGACCTACCAGACCGTGAGCCGCTTCTATAGCCGTTTTGGAAGCCGCATCTGTGTCATGCATTCCCGGCTTTCTGCCGGTGAGAAGTGCGACCAGTTTGAGCGGGCCAGAAACGGCGAGACGGATATTATGATCGGCGCAAGATCGGCGCTTTTTACGCCGTTTCCCAATCTGGGACTCATCATCATCGATGAGGAGCATGAGGGAGCCTACAAGAGTGAGACCACGCCCCGCTACCATGCAAGAGAGGTGGCAGAAAAACTGGCGGAGTTAAGCGGCGCGGCCCTGGTACTGGGCTCTGCCACACCGTCGGTGGAGGCTTACGCGAAGGCGGAGGCTGGCATTTACCGGCTGTTTACGCTGACAAAACGGGCCAAGGTGGGCAGCGAGATGGCAGCGGTGGAGGTTGTGGACCTGCGAAAAGAGATGGAAGCCGGAAACAAGTCCATTTTCAGCGGGCGGATGCAGGAACTGATCCGGGACCGGCTGCAGAAACAGGAACAAATTATGCTGTTCATCAACCGGCGAGGCTATTCCAGCTTTGTCTCCTGCAGAAGCTGCGGCGAAGCGGTAAAATGCCCCCACTGTGATGTATCCCTGACGCTGCATAATCGTCAGCGGCTGGTGTGTCATTACTGTGGCTACCAGATCCCCATGCCGAAGCTGTGCCCGAACTGCGGTTCTCCGTATCTGGCGGGCTTTGGCATCGGTACCCAGAAAATCGAGGAGATGGCGGCGCAGATGTTCCCGGAGGCGAAGCTTCTGCGGATGGATCTGGACACCACCTCAAAGAAGGGCGGGCATGAGAAGATTTTATCTGCTTTCGCAAAGGGAAAGGCAGACATACTCATTGGCACCCAGATGATCGTGAAAGGGCATGACTTTCCAGGGGTGACCCTGGTGGGGGTGCTGGCGGCAGATGTGTCCCTGTATGCGCCGGATTTCGCGGCGGCGGAGCGGACTTTTCAGCTTTTAGTTCAGGCAGCCGGGCGCGCCGGACGGGGAAGAAAGGCGGGCACTGCGCTGATCCAGACCTACATGCCGGAGCATTACAGCATCCAGACGGCGGCGGCCCAGGATTACGCGGCCTTTTACCGTCAGGAGATGGGCTACCGGAGACTGATGCACTATCCTCCGGCCTGCCATATGCTGTGCATGCAGGTGGCGGGAGAAGATGAGGAGCTGATGAGCCGGATCATGGAAGCCATAGCTGCTTCCGTGAAGAAGCATTTCGGGGAAACAGCCGAGATCATCGGTCCGGTCCCGGCACCCGTATACAAAGTTCATGATATCTACAGAAAAATTTTATATATGAAACACGAAAACTATGATATACTAATAAAAATCCAGAAGTATGTCAAAATGCGCTGGGATGAGACTGAACGCTGTAAAAAGCTGACGCTCCAGTGTGATTTTACGTAAAATAAAGATCACAGGCTGCTTTCCGGCAGACGGTGAAGGAAACATGGAAAAGGGGTAACTGTGAGGGTACTGAACGGTTACGAAAAGGGCATGGCCTGGCCATGCGATACAGAAAGGACGAAGAGTAATGGCAATCAGACAGGTAAGAACCATTGGAGACGATATTTTAAGAAAGGAATGCAAACCGGTTAAGGAGATCACCCCACGCATCGCGGAGCTGATCGAGGACATGTTTGAGACCATGTACGAGGCCAACGGCGTTGGTCTGGCAGCACCGCAGGTCGGCGTGTTAAAGCAGATCGTGGTTATGGACGTGGATGACGGCAACCAGTATGTGCTCATCAATCCGGAAATCATTGAGCAGAGCGGAAGCCAGACCGGTCAGGAGGGGTGCCTTAGCGTACCGGGCAAGGCTGGCATGGTAACCCGTCCGAATCATGTGGTCGTACGTGCTTACGATGAAAATATGGAGCAGTTTGAGTTAGAGGGCGAGGAACTGTTGGCCCGCTGCATCTGTCATGAGTGCGCGCACCTTCACGGCCAGCTCTATGTAGACCTGGTAGAGGGCGAACTGATGGATACCACTGCAGAACCGGAGGAAGAATAATTTATGAGAATCATATTTATGGGAACACCGGATTTTTCGGTGCCGACATTAGAAGCCCTGGTGGCTTCGGAGCATGAGGTGATTGCCGTGGTGACCCAGCCGGATAAGCCAAAGGGCCGCGGCAAGGAGATCCACATGTCTCCAGTCAAGGAGTGCGCCCTGCAGCACAATATCCCGGTTTACCAGCCGGTGCGTGCCAGAGATGAGGCCTTTGTGGAGGAGATGCGCGGGTTAAAACCGGATGCTATGGTGGTTATCGCCTTTGGTCAGATCCTGCCAAAGAGTCTGTTAGACCTGCCGAAGTACGGCTGTGTCAACATTCATGCATCCCTGCTTCCGAAGTACCGCGGCGCAGCCCCGATCCAGTGGGCTGTTATCAACGGCGACGAGGAGACCGGCATCACCACCATGATGATGGATGTGGAGATGGATACCGGTGATATGCTGGAGAAAACGGTAGTGAAATTAAACCCGGATGAGACCGGCGGAAGCCTGTTTGACCGGTTAAGCCTTCTGGGCGGTGATCTGATCCTGTCCACCTTAAGCAAGCTGGAAAAGGGCGAGATTACCCCGGTTCCGCAGGATCATACGCAGGCAACTTACGTAAAGAAGATTTCCAAATCCATGGGCGACATTGACTGGACCATGGACGCGGTTTCCATTGAGCGTCTGGTGCGCGGCTTAAATCCGTGGCCGAGCGCATTTACCAGATGGAACGGCAAAATGTTAAAAATCTGGGAGGCTGCGGTGCTTCCGGATCCGGAAAAGAAAGCTCCCTGCGGCAGCGTCATCAGCGCCGGGGATGAGGGCATAAAAATTCAGACCGGAAACGGCGTATTATGTGTCACCAGTCTTCAGCTAGAAGGAAAGAAGCGGATGGATACCGCGGCATTCCTCCGGGGATACCAGGTAGAGTCCGGCTGCATCATGGAAAGGAGTGAGTAGTCATGTACGGTGGCTATGGTTACTATGGGCTGGGGTACAGCCTGTTTGATCCGACAATGATCCTTGTTTATATCGGTGCCCTGTTATCTTTGTGGGCATCCTCCAAAGTGAACAGCACGTTCCAGCGCTATTCCCGCGTGCGCAGCATGACCGGGATGACCGGCGCGGAGGCGGCAAAACGCCTGCTGCAGTCCCAGGGCATCTACGATGTGACGGTTCAGCCGGTGCGCGGACAGCTTACCGACCACTATGACCCGCGGACGAAGACCGTAAACCTGTCGGAGTCCGTTTACGGCAGCACATCCATTGCGGCCGTCGGCGTGGCGGCTCATGAGTGCGGGCATGCCATTCAGGATCATGCAGGCTACGCGCCTCTGCGTCTGCGCTCCGCTTTTGTGCCAATCGCAAACCTTGGAAGCAAAATTTCCCTGCCGCTCATCATCCTGGGCTTCTTCATCGGCCTGACTCCGTTTATCGAGATCGGTATCTGGATGTTTGTGCTGGCGGTGCTGTTCCAGATCATCACCCTGCCGGTGGAGTTTAACGCTTCTTCCCGCGCGGTGCATCTGGTGGACAGCCTTGGCATTCTCCAGGGTGACGAGGTGGATGGCACCCGCAGGGTGCTTGGGGCAGCAGCCCTCACCTATGTGGCAGCAGCGGCCGCTTCTATTTTACAGCTTATGCGGCTGATCATCCTGTTTGGAGGACGCAGACGAAATGACTAAGCAGAACGGACCGACAAAAGAGCGGGAACTGATTCTGGATATCCTTATGGAGATTCTGGAATATGGCGGTTACAGCCATGTGGTATTAAAGAAAGCACTGGATAAGCACCAGTATCTGGAAAAACAGAACCGTGCGTTCATCACCAGAGTGGTGGAAGGAACCATAGAGTATCTTCTGACCATCGATGCGGTGATTGACCAGTGCTCTAAAACAAAAGTAAAGAAAATGAAACCGGTGATCCGCACCATCCTCCGGATGTCTGTATACCAGATCTTGAAGATGGACCGGATCCCGGACAGTGCGGTATGTGATGAGGCTGTGAAACTTGCGGTAAAACGGAAGTTCCACGGCCTGAAAGGCTTTGTGAACGGTGTACTTCGCACTATTTCGAGAGAAAAAGAGACCTTTGTTTTCACCGACTGGTCCCGGAAATATTCCATGCCAGACTGGATCATAGAATTGTGGAAACAGCAGTATCCTGCAGAAACCGTAGAGCGCATGATGCAGGCTTTCTTAGAGGAACGTCCTACCTCCGTGCGCTGCAATCTGGACCGGGCTTCCATGGAAGAAATTCTTCAAAGTCTGGAACAGGATCATGTCACGGTACAGAAGAATCCGCTGGCAGACCATGCCCTGCTTCTTTCCGGCTACGACTATCTGGATGCCGTCACGGCATTCCGGGAAGGCTGGATCACAGTGCAGGATGTAAGTTCCTCCTTTGTGGGTGAGGCGGCAGATCCGAAGCCAGGAGATAAGGTTCTGGATGTGTGCGGCGCGCCGGGAGGAAAGAGCTTACATATCGCGGATAAGCTTGCCGGAACCGGACAGGTTGTGGTCCGGGATTTAACGGAAAATAAGATTCTTCTGGTGGAGGACAACATCCGCCGGACCGGATTTACCAATATCCGGGCAGAGGTCTGGGACGCGCTGGAGGAGGATCCGTCCTGGGAAGAACAGGCAGATATCGTCATTGCGGACCTTCCGTGCTCCGGCCTTGGCATCATCGGCAAAAAGCCGGACATCAAGTACCAGGTGACAAAAGAGGATCTGGAAGATTTGGCAGAACTCCAGAAGGACATTCTGTCTGTGGTCTGGAACTATGTAAAGCCAGGCGGAAAGCTCATTTACAGCACCTGCACCATTGACCATCTGGAGAACGAGGACCAGAGAAACTGGATCCTGGAAACGCTTCCCTTTGAGCCGGTGAGCATTGAGGGGGCGTTTGGCAGCCAGATAAAGGAAGAAACCATGAAAGACGGTTATATCCAGCTTCTGCCGGGCAGATACCCCTGTGACGGATTCTTTATTTCCGCATTTCGGAGAAAAGCCTGAATTCAGGTTCGGTAGCAGTATAAAAAGAAAGCAGATAAACGATTATGGAAAAGCAAGATATCAAATCCCTGACTCTGGAGGAACTGACCGAAGCCATCCGCCAGATGGGAGATAAGCCCTTTCGGGCAAAACAGATTTACCAGTGGCTTCATCAGAAGCTGGTGACGGATTTTGATGAGATGAGCAATCTCTCCAAGCCGCTTCGTGAAAAGTTAAAAGAGCAGTTTGTTCTCACGGCGCTGTATCCGGCGGATGTGAAAATCTCCCAGATTGATGGTACCCGGAAATACCTGTTCCGCCTGGCAGACGGCAATGTGATTGAGAGTGTGTGGATGCAGTACCATCATGGAAACAGTGTCTGCATTTCCTCCCAGGTGGGCTGCCGTATGGGCTGCCGTTTCTGCGCCTCCACCCTGGATGGCCTGGAGCGCAATCTGACACCGGCAGAGATGCTGGACCAGATTTACCGCATTCAGACACTGACGGGAGAGCGGGTATCCAACATTGTCATTATGGGCTCTGGTGAGCCGCTTGACAACTACGACAATGTGATCCGTTTCCTGCGCATGATCACCGATGAGGATGGCCTGAACATCAGCCAGAGAAATATCACGCTGTCGACCTGTGGCATTGTGCCGAATATTTTAAGGCTGGCAGAGGAAAATATCCAGATCACACTGGCCCTGTCCCTGCACGCACCGAATGATGAGGTGCGAAAGACACTGATGCCGATCGCGAACCGCTACAGTTTAAAAGAGATTCTGCCGGCCTGCCAGACTTACTTTGAAAAGACCGGACGGCGGCTGACCTTTGAGTACAGCCTGGTGAGCGGTGTGAACGATAACCTGGAAGAGGCAAAGGCGCTTACAGCCCTGATCAAGGGCATGCATGGCCATGTGAACCTGATCCCGGTCAATCCGATCAAGGAGCGGGATTACCGCCAGTCAGACCGGAAAGCCATTGAGGCGTTTCAGGCTTATCTGGAGAAAAATGGCATCAACGTGACGGTCCGCCGGGAGATGGGCCGCGACATCAATGGTGCCTGCGGACAGCTTAGAAAGAGTTTCCTGGAAGAGGAAGGGAAAGGGGGAATCTGATCATGGAGGCATGTGCACTGACAGACACCGGACAGAAGCGGAGTATGAATCAGGATTTTATCTATGCCAGCACAGACCCCGTCGGATCCCTGGAAAACCTGTTTATTGTGGCAGATGGCATGGGCGGCCATCAGGCTGGGGATTTCGCATCCCGTTTTGTGGTGGAGAATCTGGTACGGTTTTTTGAAATCCCGCATCCCGACCGGGATGTTCACGGTATTTTAAAAGAAGGAATCCGGAAAGTGAACCGGGAACTTTACGAGCAGGCCAGCAGGACTCCGGAACTCAGCGGGACGGGCAGTACGCTGGTGTTAGCCACCATCCGTGGAAATGTACTTTATGTGGCCAATATCGGAGACAGCCGTCTTTACCTGCTTCGGGGAGCGCTTGAGCAGATCACGAAGGATCATTCCTATGTGGAAGAGCTGGTTGCTATGGGCAAGCTGAAACGGGGCAGCCGGGATTATCTGGAAAAGAAAAATATCATTACCAGGGCGGTAGGCGTCAGCGAGGACGTTGATACCGATCTGTTTGCGCTGAAATTAAAGAGCGGCGATCAGATCCTCATGTGTTCGGACGGTTTAAGCAACATGGTGGATGAGCTGGAAATGGAATATATCATCCGTTCCGAGGACGGAGTAGAAGCCCGGGCAAAAGCTCTGGTGGATGCAGCAAACCGCAGCGGCGGGCAGGACAACATTTCGGTTGTTCTGGTGGAACCGCAGATAAGTGAGGTGAGCTTATGATACTGAGACCCGGAACATTTTTGCAGGACCGCTATGAAATATTAGAGCAGATCGGCTCCGGCGGCATGTCTGTGGTATATAAGGCAAAATGCCATAAGCTGAACCGTCTGGTGGCCATCAAGGTCCTGAAGGAAGAATTCTGCAATGACAGCAATTTTGTCAGCAAGTTTAAGATGGAGGCCCAGTCTGCGGCCGGACTGTCCCATCCGAACATTGTCAGTGTTTACGATGTTATCGATGAGGGCAAACTTCATTACATAGTTATGGAGCTGATCGAGGGCATTACCTTAAAAAGCTATATCCAGAAGAAGGGACGGCTGGAGGTCAAGGAGACCATCGGCATTGCCATTCAGGTGGCGCAGGGCATCGCGGCGGCGCATGAACAGCACATCATTCACCGCGACATTAAGCCGCAGAACATGATCATCTCCAAAGATGGCAAGGTGAAGGTGGCGGATTTTGGCATCGCAAGAGCAGTATCGGCCCAGACCATGACTTCCTCTGCCATGGGCTCCGTGCATTATATTTCGCCGGAACAGGCCCGTGGGGGTTTCAGTGATGAGCGAAGCGACATTTATTCTCTTGGTGTGACCATGTATGAGATGGTAACCGGGCGTGTGCCTTTTGAGGGAGATAACACCGTTGCCATCGCCCTGGCCCATCTGGAGGATGTGGTGGTACCGCCGAGCGTTTACAATCCGGAGATTCCGATGAGCCTGGAGCGGATTATCCTGCGCTGCATGGAGAAAAAGCCGGAGCGCCGTTACCGCAGCGCCCAGGATGTGATCACAGATCTTCGCGCGGCACTGATCCGTCCGTCGGAGGCTGGGAGCAGTCCTGTGGATGTGGAAGAGCGGGCCCTGAACGGAGAAACTGTCCAGATTAGCAGTGAGCAGCTTTCCCAGATCAAGCAGTTCCACCGGCCGGAACGTCTGGAACCGGAACGGAAAGAAACCTATGAGCGGGAGGCCAAAGCGGCCTGGGAGGCGTACCGGGAAGAAAATGATCCGGAAACACCGGAGCCGGAGCGCGGCAGAAGACCGCAAAGACCAGCCGAAATGTCCAAGGCGCCGGCAAAGCGCCGCAGCCGGGAGGAAGAGGAAGACCGGGCCAATCCCCATATTGAGCGGATTCTGGCTGGAGCCGGGATTGTGGCGGCTATCGTAGTTGTGGCCGTGCTGATCGTGGTATTTTCCAAGCTTGGCGCTTTTTTCCGGGCCGGAAGCGGAATGCTGGGCAATTCCCAGACGGAGAGCAGTCAGGCAGAAACCGGAGAGCTGATCTTAAAGGACACGGAGGTGTCCATGCCGCCGGTTCTGGGGCTTTCCGAGGATATGGCAGAGAGTACGCTGAAAGAAAATTCCCTGACCATGAAACGCACCTATGAGTATTTTGACGATGTGGAAAAAGGCCATGTCGCAAAACAGGATCCGGCAGCGGGAACCGTTGTGTTAAAGGGCGGCCAGGTAAATGTGGTCATCAGTAACGGTACCGATAAGCTGGATTTAAGCAAGCTTGGCATCACGGAGCTGGATGAAACCACGGCGGTCAGCTTTTTAGAGAGCAAGGGCCTGAAGGTTCAGGTGGTGGAAGAGGAAGATGAAACCATCAAGGCAGGCACGGTAATGCGTTATGAGCCGGAACTGGTGGAGGACGGCGGAACCGTATATCTGTATGTGAGCAGCGGCCCGCATGTGGACAAGGTCCCGGCACCGTATCTGGTGGGAAAAACGGAGGAGGAAGCCATTGCGCTTCTGGCAGAGAATGACCTGATGCCGGGCAATACCTCTACCGAATCCAGTGATACTGTGGAGAAAGGTTCCATCATCAGCCAGTCTGTTTCATCCGGAACCCAGCTGGCCAAGGGCAGCAAGATTGATTATGTGGTCAGCAGCGGCCCGGAGGTGAAGCATCAGCGTTATGTGGCATCCATCAACCAGGTGTATGATTTAAGCAGCCTGATCGGACCGGGTGCCGGAAGCTCCAGCGTTACCATTATGATCCGGCTGCATCAGGGAACTGCGGATAATCCGCACTACAAAGTGCTGACCCAGTCCACTACCATTAAGGGCGATGTGCTCCTGCCGGTGAACTTTACCAGCATTGAGAGCATTGACGGAACAGATCAGGGAACCCTGGAGATTGTGGATGTGAATTCCGGCGCGGTCATTAAGACTTACCCGCTGACATTCTTCCCGATGGATTAAAAAAGGAACAGATACATGACAGGAAAAATTATCAAAGGAATCGCAGGCTTTTATTATATCCACAACGGGCATGATAAGGTATATGCCTGCAAGGCAAAAGGAATCTTCCGAAACCGGGGCATCAAGCCGGTAGTAGGAGACAATGTGGAATTTACCGTGCTGGACGAGGAGGCACTGGAGGGAAATATCGATGAGATCCTTCCCCGGAAAAATGTGCTGGTGCGTCCGGCATCGGCCAATGTAGATCAGGCGCTGGTGGTGTTTGCCATCACGCAGCCGGATCCGAACTTCAACCTGCTGGACCGTTTTCTCATCATGATGCTGGCCCAGGACATTCCGGTGACGATCTGTTTTAACAAGACCGATCTGGAAACGGAGGCAAAACAGGAAGAGTACCGGAACATCTACGAGCAGGCCGGATACCCGGTTATGTTTGTGAGTACCTATGAGAAATCCGGTGTGGATGCCGTGCGGGATTACCTGCGTGGAAAGACCACGATCCTGGCAGGACCGTCCGGGGTGGGGAAATCCTCCCTGACGAATCTTCTGCAGCCGGAGGCGGCCATGGAGACTGGGAGCATCAGTGAGAAGATCAAGCGGGGCAAACACACCACCCGTCACGCGGAACTGTTCTGTGTGGAGGAGGGAACGTATCTCATGGATACGCCGGGATTTTCTTCCATGTATCTGGAAGAGATCGAACCGCAGGAATTAAAGGATTATTTCCCGGAGTTTGAAGCTTATGAGCCGGAATGCCGGTTCCAGGCGGACTGCGTCCACATCGGGGAGCCGGTGTGCGGCGTGAAAGCAGCACTGGCAGAAGGAAAGATCAGCCAGAGCCGGTATGACAATTACGGGCTGTTATACCAGGAACTGAAAAACCGCAGAAAATATTAAGGAGTAAGACATCATGTATATTTTAGCACCATCCATTCTTGCAGCAGACTTTGGAAATTTAAGAAAGGAAATCGAGACCGTATCGGAGGCAGGCGCCCAGTATATCCACATCGATGTGATGGACGGCATGTTTGTGCCGAGTATTTCCTTTGGCATGCCAGTCATCCAGAGCGTCCGTTCCTGTACGGACAAGGTCTTTGACGTTCACATGATGGTGGAGGAGCCGGGCCGTTACGCGGCAGATTTAAAGGCAGCGGGCGCGGACCTGCTCTGTGTACACCAGGAGGCATGCCGCCACTTAGACCGCACCATCAACCAGATCAAGGAGCTCGGCATGAAGGTGGGCGTGGCCTTAAACCCGGCTACCCCGGTGGAGACCCTTTCCTGTGTGCTGGACCAGGTGGATATGATCCTTCTGATGTCCGTGAACCCGGGCTTTGGCGGCCAGAAATTTATCCCCTACACCGTGGATAAGATTAAAAAGCTGCGCGCCATGTTAAATGAGCGCGGTTTACAGACCGACATTCAGGTAGACGGCGGTGTGGGACTTGGCAATGTAAAGGAACTGATGGAGGCAGGAGCCAATGTCTTTGTGGCAGGCAGTGCTGTTTACAAACAGGATGCGGCAGCTAACGTAAAGGCATTTTTAAAAATTTTTGAAGAGGCTGAAAATAAATGAGAAGATGTCTGATCATGACGGGCGGAAAGCTGGACCTGGCTTTCGCCCGCTCCTTTTTGGAAAAAGAAACATTTGATAAGGTCATTGCCGTGGATGGCGGACTGAAAGCGGTGAAGGAACTGGGCCTGGTGCCGGACTATATTGTGGGGGATTTTGATTCTGTCTCCAGTGAGATCCGGGAAGAATTCCGCCAGTACCCGTTCATCGTGTGGGAGCAGCATAAGCCGGAGAAGAATGAGACCGACACGGAGCTTGCAAGAAACCGGGCACTGACCCTTTCCTGCGATGAAATTGTATTTCTGGGGGCCACCGGCGGCCGCATCGACCACATGATCGGCAACATCCATGCGCTGAAAACCTGTATGGAACGGGGCATTGCCGCTTACATCGTGGATTCCCAGAACCGTCTGAGCCTGCTGGATGGTGAACGGACATTCTCGAAGGCAGAGCAGTGGGGCAAATACGTTTCCTTCGCGCCCTATACAGAAGAGGTGACCGGGATTACCCTGACCGGATTTAAGTATCCGCTGAAGAACAGGACCATTTACCGGGGCGAGGAAGTGGGACTCTGCATCAGCAATGAGATCGCGGAGGATACTGCTACGATTACCCTGGAAGATGGTGTTTTGATCTGTATCGAGTCCCGGGATTGAACTGGACTGGCTAAAAAGATTAAAACTGGCTATTAATATCATTCCACCTGCGTGCTATGATAGGCGGCATAATAAAAATGCCTGCGAACCGAATGCGGGAGCAGTGCATCCTACAAAAGCAGCAAGGGAGAATGATTATGAAAAACAGAGACAACGACAAAGTATACAAGCTGGTGCTTACAGCCCTGATGGCGGCCCTGTGTTATGTGGCCTTCACCTTCTTAAAGATTCCGATTCCGACTCCGGGTGGAGATACCACGGCTCTTCACATCGGTAACGCCTTCTGTGTTCTGGCAGCCCTGCTTCTCGGCGGCGGTTACGGCGGTGTGGCAGGTTCCCTGGGCATGACCATCGCAGACCTTCTGGATCCGGTGTACATCACCAGTGCTCCGAAGACCTTCATCTTAAAGCTCTGCATCGGCCTGATCGCAGGTTTTGTGGCTCACAACATTGCCCATATCACCGAAGACCATGACAGCAAGTACATTGTGAAGTGGTCCTTGATCGCTTCCATTGCAGGCCTGGGCTTCAACGTGGTTATGGACCCGATTGTTGGCTATTTCTACAAGAACTATATTCTTGGTGTAGAGTCTTCCGCGGCCAAGATCATGGCAACCTGGGCAGCAGGCGCAACCCTGGTAAATGCCATTGTCGGAACCATCGTAGTGGTTGTGGTGTATATGGCGGTGCGTCCGGTTCTGAAAAAAGCAGGCCTTTTCATGAAAATTAAATAAGATTTGATACAAGGACAGTTTATGATTGAAATTTATTAGTAAAATTCATGTTAAATTGTCCTTTTCTTTTATCTGAAATGATGTTACTGTGGTAATAAGGCTTTTTTGCCCTAAAACCCAAAAAGGAGAGAAGAACTTATGAAAAAGAAAATGCTGGCTGTATTATTAGCTGGTACCATGGCAGCATCCATGACCGCATGCGGAGGCAGCAACTCTAACAGCAGCGCAGAAACCACTGCAGCTGCAGCGAAAGAGGAGGCTTCCGAGAGCGCAGAGAAGACCGGGGAGGCAGCACCGAGTAAAGATGCTTCCGAGTTTAAAATCGGCCTGATCACCGATGTAGGCGGCGTAAACGACGGTTCCTTCAACCAGTCTTCCTGGGAAGGCCTTGAGAGAGCAGGCGAGGAACTGGGCGTTACTGTAAACTACTTAGAGTCCGCTACCGATGCTGACTACGCTCCGAACATGGAGACCTTCGTAGACGAGGATTATGACCTGATCATCAGCGTAGGCTACATGCTGGCAGACGCAACCAGAACAGCAGCAGAGGCAAACCCGGATACCAAGTTTGCTATCATCGATGATTCTTCCATCGACCTTCCGAACGTAACCAGCCTGATCTTCCACGCTGAGCAGGCTTCTTACCTGGTAGGTTATGTTGCAGGCCTGACCACCAAAACCAACAACATTGGTTTCGTAGTTGGCATGACCAACGAGACCATGAACCAGTTTGGTTACGGCTACTATGCAGGTGCGAAGGACGCTAACCCGGACATCACCGTTCAGCAGTTCAACGCAAACTCTTTTGCTGATTCCGCTACCGGTAAGACCATGGCAAACACCGCTATCACCAACGGCGCTGACATTGTATTCCAGGCAGCAGGCGCAACTGGTCTTGGCGTTATCGAGGCATGTCAGGAGGCAGGCGTATACGCAATCGGCGTAGACAGTGACCAGTCCAGCATTGCTCCGAACACTGTCCTGACCTCCGCTATGAAGAGAGTAGACAACGCTGTATACAACGCAGTAGAGGAGCTCATCGACGGCAGCCTTGAGGGTGGCGTACAGTCCTTCGATCTGGCAGCAGGCGGCGTAGATATCGCTCCGAGCCAGGATCTGATCGCACCGGAAGTAATCGACGCAGTGAACGAGGTGAAAGAGAAGATCGTGAGCGGCGAGATCGAGGTTCCGGCTGACAAGGAGTCCTTCGAGGCAAAATACGGCGACGTATATCAGTTAGACTAATCACTATGGTTCGTCTCTGAAGCAACAACATCCAGACTATCTGGCGCGGGGCCCGCAGCAATGCGGGCCCCGTGTTGCTATGTAAAAAGAGGGGTTTTTGAGGGTAAAAATAGTAAAATCTGCCAAATGGCAAATTTTGAAGAGAAATACAGGCTAAAACTGACATTTGTCCTTTCTTGTTTATGGAAAATGTGATATAAAAATATTATAGTAGAGATAAAACCGGGGAAATGAACAAAATGAGCGAAGTGGAAGATGTAATCAGCAGGCTGACTGCAAAGCAGCAAAATTATTTGAACAGCTACTTTACCTATGTACCGGAAAGCTTAAAGAGCAGCATCCAGGTGGTGCGGATGCCGGCGGGAACCACGTTTATCCAGGAGGGAGAACCGGTAGACAAGGTGTTTATCCTGTTAAAGGGAAGTGTGTCCGCGGTAGATTACCGGGTGCGGGAAACCGTGTATGGCTTCTGCCATTTTGAGCCCATTGAGATATTCGGAACCATGGAAATTCTGGGCTATATGAGCCATTACAAAACCACACTGGCTACCACCCAGGACAGCCTGTTTTTAAAGATACCGGGAGATGTCTGCAGAAAATGGATTTTGAACGATGTGTCTGTCCTGCGTCTGGAAACACAGCGGATCATTGGTTATCTGCTGGAACAGTCCAGAAAAGAGCGGCTTTATGTCATGCTCCCTGGCAATGAACGGGTTTATCTCATTCTTACAAATTTATATGAAACCTATGGAAAACGCGATACCTACAGCGTGTATTTAAGCCGGAAAGATTTCTCTGAGGCTACAGGCGTATCTGAGCGGACCATCACCAGGGCGTTAAAGGAACTGGAGGAAAAGGGCCTGATCTCAAGAGAAGGATGGAATATCGTGATGACATGGGAACAGTACCGGAAAATCAGAAAACTGGTAAGAGTTCAGATCAACGAAACGGGGGAATGACAAATGAAGTATTCAGAAAATCCGGATAAACAGTATCATATTCAGGTAGGAAAGGGCGAGGTAGGGCGTTATGTGATTCTTCCGGGAGACCCGAAGCGCTGTGCCAAGATTGCGGCCTATTTTGATGATGCGAAGCTGGTGGCAGACAGCCGGGAGTATGTAACTTACACCGGTTATCTGGACGGTGTGAAGGTCAGTGTAACTTCTACCGGTATCGGCGGCCCGTCGGCCTCCATCGCTATGGAAGAACTGGTGAAATGCGGTGCCGACACCTTTATCCGTGTGGGCACCTGCGGCGGTATGCAGCTGGATGTCAAGAGCGCCGATGTAGTCGTGGCCAGCGGTGCCATCCGCATGGAAGGAACCAGCAGGGAATATGCACCGATCGAGTTCCCGGCCGTGGCAGACATTGATATTGTCAATGCGCTGCGGATTTCCGCAAAGGAACTTGGCCAGACCTGCCATGTGGGTGTGGTGCAGTGCAAGGACGCGTTTTACGGCCAGCATTCCCCGGAGACCATGCCGGTGAGCTACGAGCTTTTAAACAAGTGGGAGGCCTGGAAACGCCTGGGATGCCTGGCTTCTGAGATGGAGTCCGCAGCATTATTTATTGTAGCCAGCACCCTGCATGTGCGCTGCGGTTCCGTATTCTTAGTTATGGCAAACCAGGAGCGGGAAAAACAGGGCCTGTCCAATCCGGTGGCACACGATACGGATATGGCTATCCGTGTGGCAGTGGAGGCCATTCGGAAGCTGATCAAAGAAGATAACGAATAATATTCGCATACATCATAGAGGAGGAAGTTGTTATTATGCGTGACATTTCTATGGAAAGGGTCAACGAAACAAGAAAAAATATTCTGGAAATCATTGAGAGTGCAACTCTGACCCATGAGCAGAAGCTGACCTGTCTTGCAAACCAGGCAGATTCTCTCATGGAAGTGCTGGATCTTCCGGAAGGTCTGGATGAACTGTTAAATGTGCCGATCGACCGCAAGTGCATCTGCGATCTGTCTGAAGGCCATGCGCCGATGCGTCCGCGTTATATCATCCCGGACTACGCAAAGTTTTTAAAAGAGGGAAGCAAATTCCTCCAGCTGGACCCGCCAACCGATCTGTACGAAGCATTAAACAGCCTGATGATCTTTTACAAGCATGTACCGAGTGTTACCAACTATCCGGTCTATGTGGGCCAGTTAGATGAACTGTTAGAGCCGTACATCGACACGGTAGATGAGGCACAGGCAAAGAAGATGCTGAAGCTGTTCCTCACCCAGATGGACCGTACCATTCTGGATTCTTTCTCCCACGCAAACATCGGGCCGCGTGATACCAAGGCAGGACGTCTGCTTTTAGAGGCTGAGAAAGAGCTGGAGAACGCTGTTCCGAACTTAAGCTTCAAGTACGATGAAGACATCACTCCGGATGATTTCGCGCTGAAAGCCATCGACTGCGCAATGCACAGCGCAAAGCCGAGCTTCGCAAACCACAAGATGTTCAAGAGCGAGCTGGGTGAGAATTACGTGATCGCAAGCTGCTACAACGGCCTTTTACTTGGCGGCGGCGCTTACACCCTGTGTCGTCTGGTGCTGGGCAACATCGCGAAGCGCGCGAAGAACATTCAGGACTTTAAGGAGCGTGAGCTTCCGTATGTTCTGGACATCATGGCACGCTACATGGATGCGAGAATCAAATTTGAGGTGGAAGAGAGCGGATTCTTTGAGAACAACTTCCTGGCCAAAGAGGGCTTTATCCACAGAGACCGCTTCTCCAGTATGTATGGTCTGGTAGGCCTGGCAGACTGCGTTAACATCCTCTTTGAGAAGGAGGGAATTCAGGGACGCTTCGGCCACGATGAAAATGCCAACAACCTGGGCGTTGAGATCATGGAGATCATCAAGGAGTTTAACTTAAACCACAAGAACAAATACTGTGAGGGAACCGGTGGACACTTCCTGCTTCACGCGCAGGTGGGTCTGGCGGAAGACGAGAATGTAACTCCGGGTACCAGAATCCCGATCGGTGAGGAGCCGGACGAGCTCATCGACCAGCTGAATGTATTAAAGAAATTCCACAAATATTTTACCTCCGGTACCGGTGATATCTTCCCGATCGACATGACCGTACACAGAAATCCGGAGTATGTGCTGGATATCATCAAAGGCTCCTTTAAGATGGATCTGCGTTACCTGTCCTTCTACTCCAGCGACAGCGACGTGATCCGTGTAACCGGTTATCTGGTAAAGCGTTCTGAGCTGGAGAAACTGGCAGGCGGCGAGGCTGTGCTTCAGGATACTACCGCACTGGGACTTGGCGCTGCAAGAAACGGCCACATTCTGGAAAGAAAGGTGCGCTAAATGAAAGCAGTGGTAAACCGGATCATTCCATTCAGCAGTGTGGATGGTCCGGGAAACCGGACGGCCATCTTTTTGCAGGGCTGTAACATTGACTGCAAATACTGTCACAATCCGGAGACCAGAAAGCTGTGCGTGCAGTGCGGCGTCTGTGTGAAGCAGTGTCCGGTGGGTGCGCTGTCTGTGGGAGAGGATGGAAAAGTAGTGTTTGAGCCATCCAAATGCGTGCAGTGTGATACCTGCATTCATGTCTGTCCCCATGACAGTTCCCCGCGTACCTGCGAGATGACGCCGGAGGAAGTGTATGCCCGCGTGAAAAAGCAGATCCCGTTTATCCGGGGCATCAGCGTTTCCGGCGGCGAGTGCATGCTCTGGCCGGAATTTCTGACAGAACTGTTCCGCCTGGCCAGAAAAGACAGTCTGGGCACGCTGATTGACAGCAACGGCATGATTCCGTTTGAGCAGTATCCGGAACTCATGGAAGTGTCGGACGGTGTTATGCTGGACATCAAGGCCTTTGAGGCATCGGAGCATGTAAAGGTAGCAGGTGTTACCAATGAGATGGTGCTGAAAAACGCGGATTATCTGGCAAGAACCGGAAAGCTTTATGAGGTGCGGGCCGTCATTGTGCCGGATCTTTACGACACCGAAAAAAGCATCCGGGAGATGGGAGATTTCCTGGCGCCGTATCTGGAATACGGAGATATCTGGATTAAGATCATTGCCTATCGTCCGATGGGCGTGCGGGAGCAGTATTCCCATTTCCAGGTGCCGGGCCAGAAGTACCTGGCATATCTGGCAGATATATTGAGGGAAAAAGGTTTCCAGAATATCATTCTGATCTAAATAAAAGAAAATACAGGAGGGACCAAGCCGTGGCAAGAATAAGCCATATGGATGAGAGTAAAGTTGTAATCCAGATGAAAGACATCGTCAAGAAATTTGGCGACTTTACCGCGAATGACCATATCAACCTGACGGTGCACAAAGGAGAGGTGCACGCAATCTTAGGTGAGAACGGAGCCGGAAAGAGTACCATGATGAACGTACTCTGCGGACTGTACAAACCGACCAGCGGACAGATCTTTATCAATGAGAAAGAGGTTCATTTTAACAGCCCGAAGGATGCCATTGATATCGGAATCGGTATGGTACACCAGCATTTCATGCTGATTCAGCCCTTTACGGTAACCGAGAACATCATTCTGGGCATGGAGCCGGTCAAGGGTCTGAGCGTGGACAAGGAAACTGCGAAGAAAAAGGTCATGGAGCTGTCTGAGCGCTACGGCATGAAGGTAGATCCGGACGCAAAGGTAGAGGATATCTCCGTTGGCATGCAGCAGCGTGTGGAGATCCTGAAGGTGCTGTACCGCGGCGCGGAGACCCTGATCCTGGACGAGCCGACCGCATCCCTGACTCCGCAGGAGATCGAGGGCCTGATGGAGATTATCTCCAACCTGACCGCAGATGGCAAGAGTGTCATCCTCATTACCCACAAGTTAAAAGAGATCACCGCATCTTCCGATAACTGCACCATCATCCGCCAGGGTAAATACATCCAGACCGTCAAAGTGGCCGATGTCGATGAAAACGCGCTGGCAGCCATGATGGTAGGCCGTGATGTTAACTTTAAGGTAGACAAGAAAGACCAGGAAGCCGGCGAGGTGGTTCTGCATGTGGAGGATCTGCATGCAAAGGATTACCGCGGCGTTGAGATCTTAAAGGGCTTCCACCTGGATGTCAGAAAGGGCGAGATCGTAGGTCTGGCCGGTGTCGATGGAAACGGACAGACTGAGCTGGTGGAGATTCTGACGGGTCTTCGAAAGGCAGAATCCGGCACCATCACCATGCTGGGTAAAGATGTCTTCAACAAGACTCCGAAGGAGACCTTTGACAACGGCATTTCCAGTATTCCGGCTGACCGTCAGAAGCACGGATTGATTCTGGAATTTTCCAACGAGGACAACCTGATCCTGCAGCACTTTGAGGAAGCACCGTATTCAAAACACGGCATTCTGGACCGGAAGGCCATCAAAGAGCACACGCTGGATCTGATCGAAAAATTCGATGTGCGCCCGCGCGGCTGCGCAGAGGCTCCGTCCGGAACTCTGTCCGGCGGTAACCAGCAGAAGGTCATCATTGCCCGCGAGGTAACCAATGACAAGGATCTGCTGATCGCGGTAAACCCAACCCGTGGACTGGATGTCGGCGCAATTGAGTTCGTACACAAGTACCTGGTAGAGCAGCGCAATAAGAACCGTGCGGTACTGCTGGTTTCTTTCGAGCTGGACGAGATCATGAGCCTGTCTGACCGCATTGAGGTTATCTTTGACGGCCAGATCACAGGAAGCGTACCGGGCAGGAACGCAGATGAGAAGGAACTCGGATTTATGATGGCAGGAGGAAAGAAGACAAATGAATAAGAAGAAAAGTATTCTCGAAAACAATGTACTCTACACCATCATTGCGATCGTCATTGGTTTTTTGGTAGGAGCCATCTTCTTAACCATCGCGGGCATCAGCCCGGCTGTGGCTTACGGAAAGCTCTTCAGCAGTATTTTCAGCAAACCGAAGTATCTGGTATGGACCCTGGTTTACGCAGCTCCGCTGATCTTTACCGGTCTTAGTGTAGCGTTCTCCTTCCGTACCGGTTTGTTTAACATTGGTGCAGAGGGCCAGTTCGTTATCGGCGGCCTGGTAGCATGTATCCTGGGTGTTACGTTAAAGCTTCCGGCTGGAATCCACGCGCTGGTATGCCTGGTGGCTGCAGCGGCAGCAGGCTGCATCTGGTCCCTGATCGTAGGTGTCCTGAAAGTAAAGCGCGGCATCCATGAGGTGCTGTCCTTCATCATGTTCAACTGGATTGCCTTCTACTTATCCAACTATACGGTAAACCTGCCGTTCCTCCATCGTGATAAGACCGAGGCTACCCAGGATATCGCGGCTTCCGCAAGACTGCTTCTTCCGGAGGGCATGCGCAACGCCCTTGGCTGCAGCAGCGCGCACTGGGGCTTTGTACTGGCAGTGATCGCGGCTATCGTGATCTGGATCATCATCGAGAAGACTACTCTGGGTTATAAGTTAAAAGCAGTAGGCTTCAACAGCAGTGCCGCAGAGTACGGCGGCATCGATGCCAATAAGTCCATCCTGACTGCACTTGGCATTTCCGGCCTGTTATCCGGTCTTGGCGGAGCAGTCCAGGTTCTGGGTATGTCCGGACGTTTAAGCCAGTTTGCGGGACAGGAAGGTTTTGGTTTCGAAGGCATTACCGTTGCCCTGATCGGTTCCTCTAACCCGATCGGCTGTATTTTCTCCGGCCTGTTCTACGGTGCCATGAAGTACGGCGGATCCAAGCTGAGTATTGTAAAAGCACCGTCTGAGGTAGTCGATATCATCATGGGATGCGTAGTTCTCCTGATCGCGATTGCCCATGTGTTTAAGTATTTTGTCCTAAAGACAGCAAAGAAGAAGGAGGCAAAGTAAGATGAATGAATTAATAAAAGACCTTGGTCTTCTGATCAATGCGACCCTGATCGCAACGCCGCCGCTTCTTCTTGCGGCTCTTGGCTCCTGCTTCTCCGAGCGAAGCGGAGTTGTCAACATCGGTATTGAGGGCATGATGACCATTGGCGCCTTCACCGGAGCAGTTATGGGACTGACCACCGGAAACGGCTGGATCGCGTTCCTTTGTGCCGGTCTGGCAGGTGCCCTGTTTGGACTCATCCATGCTTACGCATGTATTTCCTGCCATGCGGACCAGACCATTGCCGGTACGGCTATCAATTTCCTTGGACCTGGCCTGGCACTGTTCCTCTGCAAGGCCATGTACAACAACTCATCCGATACCCCGGCCATGGATCCGAGCTGCAAGCTGCCGAAGCTGTTTGAGGGCGTGTTCTCGACCGGTTCCTTCTGGAACAATGTTCTGAACGTATACGCGGTTGCTTATCTTGTATTTGTACTGGCATTTGTCTGCTGGTTTGTGTTCTACAAGACCAAATTCGGCGCTCACTTAAGAGCAGTTGGAGAGCATCCGGAGGCATGCGAGTCTCTGGGTATTGATGTTTACAAAGTGCGTTACACCTGTGTGATCCTGTCCGGCTTCCTGGCAGGCCTGGGCGGAGCCTTCGTAACCCTGGCAACCATCAACCAGTTCCGTCCGAGCGTTATCGTGGGCCAGGGCTTCATCGCGATCGCAGCGGTTATCTTCGGTAAGTTCTCGCCGGAGGGCGCAACCAAGGCATGCCTGCTCTTTGGCCTGTGCAGCGGTATCAAATCCCTGGCAGCCCAGAGCAATCTGGTATCCCCGAACCTGATCTCCATGATCCCGTACGTGGTAACCATTGTGGCCCTGGTTCTGTTTGTCGGCAAGGCACATACACCGGCCGCAAACGGCAAGATCTTTGTAAAATCCAAATAAAAATGTTCTTTTAAAACTGATTCAGGTCTGTCTCTGCGGCGTGTCCGTGGGTGCAGGCCTGAAAAAACTAAATCTTTATGGGGAAGAAAAGGAGAAGGAAAATTATGACAAATACACCAACTGCGCATAACAGTGCCAAAGCCGGCGATTTCGCCAAAACCGTACTGATGCCGGGAGATCCGCTGCGGGCAAAGTACATTGCGGAGACCTATCTGGAAAACCCGAGACAGGTGACCGCGGTCCGCAATATGTTCGGCTATACCGGAACCTACAAGGGAAAAGAGATTTCTGTTATGGGTGGCGGAATGGGAATGCCGTCCATCGGAATCTATTCCTATGAGCTTTTTAACTTCTACGATGTAGACCAGATCATCCGCATTGGTTCCGCAGGTGCCCTGCAGGATCACATGAAGCTGATGGATGTCGTGATTGGCATGGGTGCCTGCACCGATTCCAATTACGCATACCAGTACGGACTTCCGGGAACTTTTGCGCCGATTGCGGATTATGAGCTGTTAAACCGCGCGGTCGAGACCGCAAAACGCCAGGGAACCAACGTGGTCGTAGGCAATGTGCTTTCCTCCGATGTATTCTACAACGCCATGGGCAATGTCAACGATTTGTGGCGTGGCATGGGCGTTCTGGCTGTGGAGATGGAGGCGGCAGCGCTTTACATGAACGCGGCAAAGGCCGGAAAGAAGGCACTCTGCATGCTGACCATTTCCGATCATCTTTATACCAATGAGCACTTGAGCGCAGAGGACCGTCAGCTTGGCTTCCGTAAGATGATGGAGATCGCACTGGAACTGGCGTAATAACGCCGTTAAAGAAATGGATTCGAAGAATCCGACAGGATAAAACAGAAGGGAAATTCATACAATGAACGAGAAAAAAATTTTAAAACATGTGGACCATACACTGCTGACCCAGACCGCAACCTGGGCAGAAATCAAACAGATCTGCGATGACGCTGTGGCATACGGAACCGCTTCCGTCTGCATTCCGCCGTCCTATGTAAAACAGGCAAAGGAGTATGTGCAGGATAAGATGGCAGTCTGCACCGTTATCGGTTTCCCAAATGGTTATATGACCACAGCAGCCAAAGAGTTTGAGACCAAGGACGCTCTGGCCAACGGCGCGGATGAGATTGATATGGTCATCAACATCGGCTGGGCGAAAGACGGCAGGTTTGACTGCATTGAGGAGGAAATCCGCACCCTGAAAAAGGCATGCGGTTCCAAAATTCTGAAAGTTATCATTGAGACCTGTCTTTTAACCGATGAAGAGAAAATCCGCATGTGCGAGGTGGTAACGAAAGCAGGAGCAGATTACATCAAGACCTCCACCGGATTTTCCAAAGCAGGAGCAACCTTTGAGGATATCAAGCTGTTCTCCGAGCACATCGGACCGAATGTGAAGATGAAGGCAGCAGGCGGCATTTCTTCCCTGGCTGACGCAGAAAAGTTCCTCTCTCTGGGCGCTGACCGCCTGGGAACCAGCCGCATCATTAAGCTGGTGAAGCAGGAAGAGGCAACCGGATATTAATTGTGGATCTGTCACGGAAGTGATGCTGATCCACAGGGCAATAAAGGAGTTTAGGATTGATGAAGAAACTGGAAAAAGATCAGATTGAAGCGCTGATCGGTAAGGCCATCAGCATGATGGATTATTCCTATGTGCCGTATTCCCACTTTCATGTGGGAGCGGCGCTGTTAGCTAAAAACGGAACCGTTTACGGCGGCTGCAACATCGAAAACGCAGGTTATACCCCAAGCAACTGCGCGGAGCGCACCGCGTTCTTTCAGGCAGTCAGTGAGGGCGTGCTGGAATTTGATGCCATCTGCGTGGTGGGCGGCATGAACAAGGAGTTAAAGGAGTACGCGGCTCCCTGCGGCGTGTGTCGTCAGGTCATGATGGAGTTCTGTAACCCGGAGGAGTTCCAGATCATTCTGGCAACATCGAAAGAGCAGTATGAGATCTTTACGCTCAAAGAACTGCTGCCGCTTGGTTTTGGGCCGAATAATCTCAAGTAAGGAGCATGACATGGAGAAGTTTAAACGTGTATTTGTAGTAGTCATGGATTCCCTTGGAGTGGGAGCCATGCCGGATTCTGCCAATTTCGGTGATATTGGCGTGAACACACTGGGACACATTTCGGAGTCTGTTGATACCTTTACCATTCCGAATCTTCAGAAGCTTGGAATGGCGAATCTGACCCCGCTCAAACAGGTGACTCCGGTGGAAAAGGCACTGGGCTATTATGGCAAGCTGCGTGAGAAGAGCCTTGGCAAAGACACCATGACCGGACACTGGGAGATGATGGGCCTGGAGGTGAAAAAGCCGTTTCAGACCTTCACCGAGCATGGATTCCCGCCGGAACTCATCAAAGAGCTGGAGAAGCGCACCGGACATAAAGTCATCGGAAACAAGAGTGCCAGCGGTACCGAGATTCTGGATGAGCTGGCAGAAGAGGAGATTGCCACCGGCCATATGATCGTGTATACCTCTGCGGATTCCGTTCTGCAGATCTGCGGCAACGAGGAGACCTTTGGCCTTGACGAGCTGTACCGCTGCTGTGAAATTGCCAGAGAGCTCACCATGAAGGACGAGTGGAAGGTTGGCCGTGTCATTGCCAGACCATATGTGGGCAAAAAGAAGGGCGAATTCAAGCGCACCAGCAACCGCCACGACTATGCGTTAAAGCCCTTCGGGCCGACTGCGCTGAATGCGTTAAAGGATGCAGGATATGATGTCATTTCCATCGGAAAGATCAATGATATCTTTGTAGGAGAGGGCATCACCGAGGCTTACAAGTCCAAGAGCTCCGTGCATGGCATGGAGCAGACCATCGACGTGGCAAAGAAAGACTTCCACGGTCTCTGCTTTGTGAACCTGGTCGACTTCGATGCCCTGTGGGGCCATCGGAGAAATCCGTCCGGCTACGCGCAGGAGATTGAGAAATTCGATGTGAATCTGGGCGTACTGCTCGACACTCTGCGGGAAGATGATCTTCTCATCATCACCGCGGACCACGGAAATGACCCGACCTACACCGGAACCGACCACACCCGCGAGCGTGTCCCGTTCCTTGCATACTCCAAGGCATTCAAGGAAAGCGGAGAGCTGCCGGAGACCGACACCTTCGCCATCATCGGAGCAACCATTGCCGATGATTTCGGCGTGAAGATGCCGGAGGGCACCATCGGATACTCCATTCTGGACCGTCTGAAATAAAAAATTTTAAAACAGCATGAAAAACTGCCATGTGTCCTTTTCATCCGCCTCCTTTTATGGTATAACCTACAACGGTCATTTTGAGACCGCAGAAAAGAGGATAATTGGAGGACAGAATGAAAAGAAGAATCACAGCTCTTATGATGGCAGCAGCAATGTGTATGTCTCTTGTGGCATGCGGTGGTTCCAACACCAGCACCACAGAAAATAATAATACCGCGGAGAGCGGATCCGCAGCAGCGAAGGACGCATCCGATTTAAAAATCGGCCTGGTTACCGATGTGGGCGGTGTTAACGATGGTTCTTTCAACCAGACTGCATGGGAAGGCATGGAGCGCGCAGGCAAGGATTTCGGCGTGACCGTAAACTACCTGGAGTCCAGCACGGACGCAGACTATGCTCCGAACCTGGAGACCTTCGCAGATGAGGAATACGACATGATCATCAGCATCGGTTACATGCTGGCAGACGCAACCAGAAACGCTGCAGAGCAGAACCCGGATATCAAGTTTGCCATCGTAGATGACGCGACCATTGACCTTCCGAACGTGACCTGTCTGATGTTCCGCGCAGAGCAAGCATCTTACCTGGCTGGCTATGTAGCCGGTAAGACCACCAAGACCAATAACATTGGTTACGTGGCAGGTATGGCGAATGAGACCATGAACCAGTTCGGCTACGGTTACTGTGCAGGTGCCCTGGACGCAAAACCGGATGTGAAGATTCAGCAGTTTAACGCAAACTCCTTTGGTGATGCGGCAACCGGAAAGACCATGGCAAATACCGCTATTACTAACGGTGCGGATGTGATCTTCCACGCAGCAGCAGCAACCGGTCTTGGAGTGATCGAGGCCTGCCACGAGGCTGGTGTTTACGCAATCGGCGTAGACAGTGACCAGTCCGGCATCTCCCCGGACACCGTTCTGACTTCCGCAATGAAGCGTGTGGATAACGCTGTATATGATGCCATTGAGTCCCTGGTAAACGGTACTCTGGAGAGCAGCGTACACACCTACGATCTGGCAGAGGGCGGTGTCGATATTGCGCCGAGCAAGGATCTGATCGCAGATGATGTCGTAGCAGAGGTTGAGGAAGTAAAACAGAAAATCATTGATGGCGAGATCGAAGTACCGGCCGACAAGGAGTCCTTTGAGGCGAAGTACGGCGATGTTTACGAGCTGGATTAATTGAATTAGGGGTTTCCAACCCGGTAGAAATGTAGTATAATCGAATCTGATTATACTACATTTTTTGTTTCCAGGCGCGCTTTGTGGTCGGGAACAGGGAAACGTATACAGGAGGAAAAAATGTTAGATTTGAAGTTTGTCCGCGAGAATCCGGACATCGTAAAGAAGAATATCGAGAACAAGTTCCAGTTTGAGAAGCTTCCGCTGGTTGACGAGGTCATCGAGCTGGACGCGAAGAACCGTGCAGCTAAGGCAGAGGCTGACAACCTTCGTGCATCCCGCAACAAGCTGTCCAAGCAGATTGGCCAGTTAATGGGACAGGGTAAGAAGGACGAGGCAGAAGAGGTCAAGGCTCAGGTAGCAGCAAACGCAGCACGCCTGGCAGAGCTGGAGGCTCAGGAGACCGAGCTGGAAGCAAAGGTATTAAAGATCATGATGACCATTCCGAACATCATCGATCCGAGCGTACCGATCGGTAAAGACGACAGCCAGAACGTAGAAATCGAGAAATTCGGCGATCCGTTCGTACCGGATTTTGAGATTCCGTACCATACCGATATCATGAAGACCTTCGACGGCATCGACTTAGACGCAGCAGGCAAAGTAGCAGGAAACGGCTTCTACTACCTGATGGGCGATATCGCAAGACTTCATTCCGCAGTCATTTCTTACGCGCGTGATTTCATGATCGACCGCGGTTTCACCTACTGCATTCCGCCGTTCATGATCCGCAGCAACGTCGTAACCGGCGTTATGTCCTTTGCAGAGATGGACGCTATGATGTACAAGATCGAGGGTGAGGACCTGTACCTGATCGGTACCAGTGAGCATTCCATGATCGGTAAATTCATCGACACCATCACTCCGGAGAACGAGCTTCCGAAGACCTTGACCAGCTATTCTCCGTGCTTCCGTAAGGAGAAAGGCGCTCACGGCATCGAGGAGCGTGGCGTATACCGTATCCACCAGTTCGAGAAGCAGGAGATGATCGTTGTCTGCAAGCCGGAAGAGTCCAAGATCTGGTACGACAAATTATGGCAGAACACCGTAGATCTGTTCCGTTCCATGGACATCCCGGTTCGTACCCTGGAGTGCTGCTCAGGTGACCTGGCAGACTTAAAGGTAAAATCCTGCGACGTAGAGGCATGGTCTCCGCGTCAGAAGAAGTACTTTGAGGTAGGTTCCTGCTCCAACTTAGGAGACGCACAGGCACGCCGCTTAAAGATCCGTGTAGACGGACCGGACGGAAAGTACTTCGCTCATACCTTAAACAATACCGTAGTTGCTCCGCCGCGTATGCTGATCGCATTCCTGGAGAACAACCTGCAGGCAGACGGCACTGTCAAGATCCCGAAAGTGCTGCAGCCGTATATGGGCGGTATGGAAGTTATGGTACCGAAGCACAAATAGGAAGAAAAATGTTGAAACAGAAGTAACTGCCAGAGGCATTTGCAGACTGTAGGACGATGGCAGAAGGCCGCCGCACCTTGTATGTGTGGCGGCTTTCTGTATATCAGAATGAAACGAGTGAGGTACAAAAGAATATGTCACTGGAAAAAGCAAAGGCATATCTGGAAAGCAAGGGTTTTCTGGATCATGTCATCGAACTGAGAGATTCAACTGCCACCGTTCAGAAGGCTGCTGCGGCACTGGGCGTGGAGCCTGCCATGATTGCAAAGACCATGTCCTTTCTGCAGGGAGAGAAAACCGTACTGATCCTGACTGAGGGAACGGCAAAAGTAGATAACCGGAAGTATAAAGATACCTTTCATGTGAAGGCAAAAATGATCCCGTTTGATGAGGTAGAACAGTACGTAGGCCATGCGCCGGGCGGTGTATGCCCGTTTGGCATCAACGAAGGAGTGGAGGTGTATCTGGACGAAAGCCTGAGGCAGTTCGAGGTGGTTTACCCGGCAGCAGGCAATGACCACAGCGCTGTGAAGCTGACGATTCCAGAACTGGAGAAGGCAGCCGGGGCGAAAGGCTGGGTGGATGTGTGTAAGGAGCCGGAAGAATCATGACGGGATTGGGAACCATCATAAACAGTGTCAGCATTATAGCCGGTGGCCTGGTGGGGCATTTCACGAGCAGGCTGTTTCGTGCAGAGCAGCAGGAGGCGTTAAATAAAGCCTGCGGCGTCAGCGTGTTATTCATCGGAATTGCCGGGGCCATGGAGGGAATGCTTTCGATTGATGGCGGGACAATCAGCAGTGGAAAATCCATGCTGGTGGTGCTTTGCCTGGCAATTGGAACCGTCATTGGAGAACTGATTGGAATTGAGCATGGGTTTGAAAGTTTTGGAGAATGGCTGAAGCAGAAAACCGGAAACAGCAAAGACGCAGAGTTTGTCAATGCCTTTGTGACTGCTTCTCTGACCGTATCCATTGGAGCTATGGCCATTGTTGGCTCGATCCAGGACGGACTGCTGCATGATTATTCTACGCTGGCGGTTAAATCTGTTCTGGACTTTATTATCATTGCAGTGATGACATCATCTATGGGACGCGGCTGTGCATTTTCTGCCATTCCCGTGTTTGTGTTTGAAGGAAGTATCACGCTGTTAGCTGGGTTACTGTCACCGGTTATGACAGAACTGGCTCTGGCCTATCTGTCCCTGGTTGGATCTTTGCTGATCTTCTGCATTGGAGTCAATCTGATCTGGGGAAAGAAAGTGAGTGTGGCAAATATGCTGCCATCTGTGGTATTGGCAGTTCTGGCGGCGTATCTTCCGTGGGGATTTTAAGGCTGTTTTTGCGTGATATGGAAACAGCGGTTTGTTAGAAAAAGGAGTATCAAGGAATGATTCAGAAACACTGTTATGAATGTGGTGCGGAGTTGATGGAAAAAGAGCTGGAGGGAGAAGGAATTGTGCCCTATTGTCCCCAGTGCCAACAGTACCGCTTTCCAATGTACAATGTGGCGGTCAGCATGATCGTGACGGATGAGGAAACTGGGAAAGTTCTTCTGATCCAGCAGTATGGAAAGCCAACGTACATTCTGGTGGCAGGCTATGTGAACCGGGGTGAGGCAGAAGAAGATGCTGTGGCGCGGGAAGTTCTGGAAGAAACGGGGCTTCACGTAACCCGCATGAAATTCAACCGCACCCGCTTTTTTGAACCATCCAACACGCTGATGTGCAATTTCACTGCCTATGTAGATAACGCAAAAGCACTGCATATCAATCAGGAAATCGACCGCTGCAAGTGGTTTTCACCGGAAGAGGCAAGAAAGAATATCCGGCCGAACAGTCTGGCGGCGTGGTTTTTAAATGCATATCTGGATGAGAAGCAATAATGGCAGAAGTGAAAAATAGGCAGTTTAAGGTGAGCTGAGATTCGAAGTATTCCGCTCATCATGCACCAGCGTATTGGCCTGCAGAATCTCATTGCCCACTGGGCTGGGACAGATTCGGAGCATCTGCAGATTGCGGCCACCTACAATGTAATTCACGGCAGTCCGGTCCCGTTTGTGCAGCAGGGAATGGGATATTTCCTCACAACCCGGGACTTGCTTGCCCCAGTGCTGGATCCAGATGTCTGCTTCCTGCCGTTAGATCCGCAGCTCCCAACGCATCTGGCACTGGTCTGGAAGAAACATGCAGTGTTCAGCCGGGCGGCGGAGCGGTTTTATGAGATGCTGAGGGAGACGGTGTAACAGGCGCAGGGATGATCCGCGCATAACATGGTAACAGTAAAAAATCTGGAGTTTATTTATGAAATCAATTTCAATTTATGCCATTACCAGAAAGCAGAATCTGGCGCAGCTTTCCAAAATGGAGCGTCAGCTGTCCAAACGGGAAAAACCGTTAAAAATGCGGGAGTGGGAAGTGGACAGTCTGAAAAAACTGGTGGAACAGCTGGAAGCACGGATGCAGGATGTATGCGGGCTGCGCTTTTTTTATTCGTTTCAGATTCCGCGGCTGGGAAAGGAATTTGACCTTCTTCAGATAAAAGAAGACCAGATCATCAACATTGAACTGAAAAGCGGAGCAGTGTCGGAGGAGGCCATGCGCAGGCAGCTGATCCAGAACCGGTATTACCTGTCGGTGCTGGGGAGGCCAATCCGGTCTTACACCTATATCAGCAGTCAGAACCGTCTGGTGCGCCTGACGAACCATGATCATCTTGTGGATACAGACTGGGAGCAGCTGTGCAGTGACCTGCAGAATGAAAGTGAGGATTACAAGGGAGATGCAGAGACACTGTTTCAGGTAGAGCTGTTTCTGATTTCTCCATTGACAGAACCATCCCGATTTTTGAAAAAAGAATATTTTCTGACGGCCCAGCAGCGGGATATTGAGCGGCAGATTTTAAAGAAAATCCGTCTGGAAAGGACCGGTTACTATTGGTTTCGGGGGCTTCCTGGAACGGGAAAGACCCTGCTTCTTTACGATATGGCTATGAAGCTTTCTGCAAGGCAACAGGTCTGCATGATCCACTGCGGGGAGGCCGGGGAAAAATGGAAGGTTTTGCATGAGCGGCTGCGGCGGGTGAAATATCTGTCGGACAGTGAGATGATATCCGATCTCCTTACGGGATCGAGTGCTGTTTTTGTAGATGAAGCGCATCTGCTTTCTAAAGAAAAACTGGAATACATTCTGCAGCATTGCGGAAACCGCCCGGTCATTTTTTCTAGTGACAGTGAGGATATGATTTCGCCGGAAGAGATGGATTGTGGCACAGCGCATGCCCTGGAACAGATTCCCGGAATTCAGAGTTTCCGGCTGACGAACCGGATCCGGACCAATGCGGAATTATCTTCCTTTATCCAGAACATGATACATCTCCCGGAGCGAAAGGCAGGACGGCATTTTCCGCATGTCACGGTGCTTTATGCCAATGATGACCGGGAGGAAGAATTACTTTTAAAAGATGCCCAGCATCGGAGGTATGAAGTGCTTTCGAGGGAAAAAGGATCGGCAGTTTCTGCAGATTGTCTTGCAATGGTACTGGATCAGCGGTATTTTTATGATAAGCAGGGATATCTGTGTTCGAAAGACTGGTCGGTGCGGAGACTGTTCCATCAGTTAAACGGAGCAAAGGAAGAGCTGATGCTGGTGGTAAAGCAGAATGAGCCAGTCTATGCAGCGCTGCTGGATCTGCTGTAAACACTGGGAGAGTATGTTGAATTTTTGGTAACTGTTCAGTAGGTCTGCGCATTCACTGCGCTGACCGTATGAAAACATGGGCTTGCAGGCAAAAATCCCATTGCCGAAGGCAATTTTCAATGGATTTTTGCCCGTAACTGTGAGAGTACTGAACAGTTACAATTTTTGCATGTAACTGCAGGTGCAGTTTATCAGTTGCTGGAAATTTTAGGAAGGGTGGAATGAAACAGGATGACAGGTTACAGAAAAATCGATATGACCACCTGGCCGCGCAGGGAACATTATCGATATTATACAGAAAAATTAAAAATTGAGTGCAACATGACGGTACCCATTGATGTGAAAAAACTGCTGGATTTTTGTCATGAAAGCGGTCAAAAATTTTATCCATCCCTCATTTATCTGGTGACAAAAGTATTAAATCAGATGGAGAATTTTCGCATGTTTAAAGATGCGGAAGGAAATTTGTGCGTGTGGGATCAGGTCGTTCCTAACTACACGATTTTTCATGAGGATGATAAGACTTTTTCTGACTGTTGGACGGAGTATTCTGATGATTTTGAGGTCTTTTACCGGGAAATCACGAAGGATATGGAAGAAGGGCAGAAGAAAAAAGGCATCAAGGCCAAAGCAGGTCAGCCAGCTAATTTTTACTGCATTTCCTGTGTGCCATGGGCCGCATTTACAGCATTTGGCAGCAGAACCTTAGGTAGCACAGAACCTGCGTATTTTCCAATCATTACCATGGGAAAATACGAAAAATCCGGGGAAAAGATTCTGATGCCGGTAAATATGATGATCGCGCACGCGGTAGCGGATGGCTATCATGCGGGAATGTTCTTTCAGAAGCTTCAGGAAGCAATTGACGAAGGAGGTTTTATCCGAACATGATACCAGTTTATCTTCAGGGTCTGTCGTTGGGACTTGCTTATGTGGCGCCAATTGGGATGCAGAACCTGTTGGACGGTGATCATTCTTTATGGAATCAAACTTCTGTGCAATCTGGTAACTGTTCAGTAGGTCTGCGCATTCACTGCGCTGACCGTATGAAAACATGGGCTTGCAGGCAAAAATCCCATT